>NZ_JBSGZJ010000002.1:29694-84237 GCF_053610925.1 Streptomyces sp. NPDC054847
GCTCCAGGGCGTGTCCGGCGACCAGCCGGTGTGTATCGCGGAGGCCGCGGCGATCCAGCTTGCCGCAGGCGGTACCGGGGCGGCCATCGATCTGCTCGACGGCATCCGGTCCGGGGGCCGCTCCGGGCCGGCCGTGACCGTGCGGGCGGCGCTGGTGAGGGCTCAGGCAGCTGAGAGGGCGGGGGACACCGCCACCGCCCGCAGGCTCGTCGGGCAGGCGCTCCTCGACGCCCGGCGGGAGCGGCTGCGACGTCCGTTCCTCGACGCCGGAGCATGGATACGGCCGCTCCTGGCCACGCCTCCGCTGGACGAACTGGCCGCCGACTGGCTCACACCCGGCCCGCCCCGACGGGACGAGCAGCCGCGGCAGGCTTCGCCGCCCCCGCCGCTCGTCGCGGTGGAGCTGAGCGGACGCGAGCGTGATGTCCTGGAGCGGCTGGCCCGGATGATGTCGACGGAGGAGATCGCCGCCGACATGTACGTGTCGGCGAACACGGTGAAGACCCACCTCAAGAGCGTGTACCGGAAGCTGGCGGTGAACAGGCGCGGCGACGCAGTGCGCCGCGCACGCGACCAACGGCTGTTGTGATGGCTCTGCCGGTTCTGCGCGCCCGTCCACCGCGTCCTGGTACCCGACGCGATCAGCCGAACTCGCACAGCCGGCTCACTCGCCGCTCGCTCCTGTGGCCGACGGCGTTGTGGCGGTGCAACGGCCTTCGGGTCGGCCCGGTCCTACGGGAGACCAACTCGGCGACTTTCCGCAAGCGTTCACTCACCTTGCGCTGATCACGGCGCTCTCTCCCCCGCCCGGCAGATGCACGCCGCCGACTGAGCCCCGGGCCCGGCACACGGTCTTCCAGGAACCCGTGGGCCGCGCGACGAGCAGCGCCCGGTAGCGCCATGACCGGGCCGTGCGCGACCGGCACAGGCTCTCCAGGGATCCGTTCCGTTCCCCCGTCACGGGTGAGGCGCGGGGCGGGTTCTTCGGTTCCGATGGGAGGAGCGGCGGGGCATGCGCCGGCCGCTGCCCGGCGACTCCGTCGGCGTTCCGGCCGACTCGGCGAGGTGGACAGCGTGAAGCACTGGCGGGCTCTGATCGTCCTCGGTACGGCCCAGTTCCTGATGGTCCTGGACACGTCCGTCATGAATGTGTCCATCAGTCAGCTGGTCGAGGACTTCGACACGGAGGTCACCGCGATCCAGGCCGTCATCACCCTGTACGCGCTCGTCATGGCGGCGTTCATGATCATCGGCGGCAGGTTCGGTGACATCGTGGGACGTCGCCGCATGTTCCTTCTGGGGCTGGTCGTGTACGCCGTGGGGTCGGCTCTGACCGCCGTGGCGCCAACACTGGGGGTCCTCCTGCTGGGTTGGTCCGTCATCGAGGGGATCGGCGCCGCCATGGTGCTGCCGGCCATGGCGGCCCTCGTCGCGGAGTCGTACCGCGGGCGGGACCGGGCCGTCGCCTACGCGGTCATCGGCGGGCTCGCCGGCGCCGGGATCGCGGTCGGCCCGCTGCTGGGCGGCTGGGTGACGACGTACCTGACCTGGCGGCTGGTCTTCGCAGGTGAGGTCCTGGTCGTCGTGGCCGTCCTGTTGTGCCACCGGACGATCGCGGCCTCCGCCCCGACCGGCCCTCGTCCCCGGCTGGATGTGGTCGGTGCGGTGCTCTCCGCGGCCGGACTCGCGCTGGGCGTGCTCGGGGTGCTGCAGAGCAGCACCTGGGGATGGGTGCAGCCCCGCAACCCTCCCTTCACGGTCCTCGGCTTCGCCCCGACACTGTTCGTCGTCGGTGCCGGGGCGGCCGTTTTGGCCCTCTTCCGGTACTGGGAGCGGCGGCGGGAGCAGCAGGGCGCGGACCCCCTCGTGCACTTGTCCCTGCTGCGCAG
This sequence comes from Streptomyces sp. NPDC054847, assembly GCF_053610925.1. NCBI lineage: Bacteria > Bacillati > Actinomycetota > Actinomycetes > Kitasatosporales > Streptomycetaceae > Streptomyces > Streptomyces sp. NPDC054847. The sequence goes on from NZ_JBSGZJ010000002.1 coordinate 31,584, forward strand.
GCCCGTGCTTCGGTCCGGCCTGATGACGCTCCTGATCCAGAACCTCATCCTGCTGGGGCTGTTCTTCGCCATCCCGCTGTACTTGCAGGTGGTTCAGGGTTTCGACGCCTTCCAGACGGGGCTGCGCCTGCTTCCGGTGTCCGTCACCATGTTCGCGACGTCCTTGTCCGCCGCCTCGCTGGGGCGGGTGCTGGGGCCGCGCCGGGTGGTCCGGCTGGCTCTGCTGACCCTGGCGGCGGCGGTGGTGTGGCTGCTGGCCACCATCGACCCGGTCATCGACGACGCGCAATTCGCCGGAGCCATGGCCCTGCTGGGCGTGGGTGTGGGCCTGCTCGCCTCGCAGCTGGGCAACGTCGTCCAGTCCGGCGTCGGCGAGGAGGAACGCAGCGAGGCCGGAGGACTCCAGTTCACGGCACAGAATCTGGGCTCAGCGCTGGGCACCGCGCTCATCGGGTCGATCCTCATCGGTGCGCTGGCGCACGCCTTCACGACGCAGGTGGCGGACAACCCGCGGCTGTCCGCAGAGACCCGCGAGCAGGTCGGTGTCGCTCTCCAGGCGGGGGTCACCTTCGTCCCCACCGATGAGGTGCGCTCCGCGGCCGAGCGTGCCGGGTTGCCGCCGGCCGAGGTCGATGCCGTCGCGGACGCCTACGCCTCCGCACAGTTGGACGGCCTGAAGGCGGCGATCCTCGCCACCGGCGGGATCGCTCTGGCCGGTTTCCTGGTCACGCCGCACCTCCCGACCACCCGGGAAAGCCGCCCGCGGCCGGGCGACGGCACTTCGGCCGGCGCGACCGGATCGACGCGCTGAGTCCGAGGGGAGTCACCAGTGCCCAGAAGCAGGTCCGGCCCGAACACACCGCAAGGGGCGGGCGATGCCGAGCACCGTGCCCACGCGGACTACACGGGCGGCGTCTACGGATCGATGCTCGCCGCCTCCGTGGTGATCGGTGCCGGCACGCTCGGCTCGTTCCCACGCACCGAGCTGGTGCTGCTGCTGCTCGTCACCTCTCTGGTGTTCTGGATCGCGCACGTGCATGCCCAGCTGTTCGGGGCGCGCCTGGCGCAGCATGCTCCGAACCGCCGGGTCGTGCTGCGCGTGTGCCGCGAGGAGTGGCCGATCGTCAAGGCGGCCGTCCCGCCGGCCGCCGCGGTGGCCGTCAGTCCGCTCCTGGGCCTCGATGTGCGGGGTGCTCTCTGGCTGGCTCTGTGCGTCGCTGTGGCCGGCCAGGTGGGCTGGTCCATGGCCGCGGCACGCCGCGCCGGTGCTCCGCCGCGGCTCATGGCCGTCACCGCGTCGGTCAACCTGTTGCTCGGTCTGCTGATCGTCTCTTTCAAGATCTTTCTGACTCATTGAGGGCGTGTCGGCCCGTCGCCGCCTTGCGACGGGTCACCTGCCGCGGGTGATGTGCGCACTGGAGTCAGGGGGGACGATCGCAGGGAAGGGAGTCGTCCGCCTGTCCCAAGCATGTCCATGGGAGGACTGCTCGTGCGCTACGAGATCCGCGTCGAGGGACACCTGTCGGAAACCTTGGCCAAGGCTTTTCCGGAGCTGGGCCACGTGGTGATGTCCGGCCAGACGGTCCTGTTCGGTCCTGTCGTGGACGAAGCGCACCTGTACGGTCTGCTGGCACGCTGCCAGTCGCTCGGATTGCGCGTCATGGAGATGCGGCAGTTGCCGGAGTGACAGGGCGGCGGGGACACCGGCTCCGCAGGTGCGGGCAGGTCATCCGCAGACTCCTGCCTCACCGCCAGGGCGGCGTCGCCGGATCACCCGTGGTGGGTGACCCCTGGCCCGGTGACAGGCGTGATCCTGGAGCGGTCGGGTGGCCCACCACCCCTCTCGTCCCGCTCGGCCTCGCCGAAGCGGTGGTCGCCCTCGCGTGGCGGGCTGCGCTCGCGAGGACGCACGTCCCGGGGCCGCAAGGTCCCCCTCCTGCGGCCTGACACCGCAACCGCCCCGAGGAGTACCCGTGAACCCGACCGCGACCCCCGGTCCTTCCGACTCCGGCGGAGCCACGAACGGCAAGCACGCCCTTACCCCCGAGGAACGTGCGGAGTACGAGCGGCTGCGCCGCCACGCGGCGGTGCGCCACCGGCGGGAACGCCGGGCGGGCTCCTCCGTACTTCTTGTGCTGACCCTTCTGCTCGCGCCCCTGGCCGTCGTCGCGGCCTGGGTCCAGGACACGGTCTCCGACACCGACAGGTACGTGGAGACGATGGCGCCACTGGCGTCCGAGCCGCCCGTACAGGACGCCGTGATCAACCGGCTCACCGACCGCGTGGTGGAGCGGGTGGACGTCGGGGCGGTGACGGACTCGCTCACCAAGGCACTCCAGGACGCGGGAGCACCACCCCGCGTCGTGGAGGGGGCCGACGCCCTCACCGCTCCCCTGCAGGACGCGGTCAGGAACGTCGTGGACCGCACCGTCCGCGGTGTGATCACCAGCGACGCCTTCCAGCAGGCCTGGGAAGGCGCCAACCGGCGGACGCACGCCGCTGTGGTGAACATGCTCACCGATGACGGCGGGGGCGCCCTGCGCGCCGAGGGGGGAACCGTCCAACTGGATGTCGGCGAGGTCGTCGACCAGGCACAGGAGCGACTCGTCGACGCGGGCTTCGACAAGGCCGCCGCCATCCCGGACACCTACCGGACGATCACGCTGTTCCAGACGGAGGAGCTGGGCAAGGCGCAGGACGCCATGCGCCTGCTGGACGTCCTGGGCGTCTGGCTGCCCGTCCTGACCGTCGCACTCGCCGCCCTCGCCGTGTGGACCGCTCCGGCACACCGGGTGATGGTGATGATCACCGCGACGGGTGTCGGCGTGATGATGGTCGTGCTGCTCGTCGCTCTCGCCGTCGTCAGACGTGTCTATCTGGACTCTGTCCCGCCCACGGCACTGCCCCCCGACGCGGCCGCGGCGATCTACGACACGTTCGTCCGCTTCCTGCGCGACAGCACGCGCACACTGCTGGTCGTGTCGGTGATCACGGCACTGATCGCGTACCTCTACGGTCCCGGTCGCCCCGCCCGTGCCGTCCGCGCGGTGGCGGACCGGAGCACGACGGCCGCCGGCCGGGGCCTGCGCCGCGCGGGAGTGCGCACCGGGTCCACCGGACGCCGGCTGGCGGACCACCGGGCGTGGATCACGGGAGGGATCGTCGCGGCGGCAGCGCTGGCGCTGGTGCTCTGGAACCACCCCACGGTCGGAGCGGTGGCGCTCGTCCTCGGCGTCGCCCTGGCCGTCCTGATCGTCCTGGCGATCCTCGCGGCCGCCTCCGGACCGACCGGCCGGGCGGCGGACCGTTCCGCTTCGTGAGCCGTGATCGGCAACCGGCGGCCCCGAAGGCGGCAGCCGCACCCCGCAACCACGGCAGGGGAGCGACTCCTGTCCGAGACGGCGGGGAACGGGTCGAGCGGCGGCGATCACAGCGCAGCGCGCACACTCACCCGCGCCGGGTGAGGCGCCCGGTGATTGCCGTGGGCACGCTGAAGGTGACAGAGAACCGCTGCCGGGTGAACGCCCGGGACGGAGGCCGGACATGACCGCGCAGACCTATCTGGCGTACGACTTTCCGCTGCTGGGCGCCTTCTGGACCATGCTCTTCTTCTTCCTGTGGATCATGTGGTTCATCCTGCTCTTCCGGATCATCGCCGACATCTTCCGTGACGACACGCTGAACGGCTGGGCGAAGACCGGCTGGCTCCTGTTCTGCATCCTCCTGCCCTTCCTGGGCGTGTTCGTCTACGTGATCGCCCGCGGCAGGAACATGGGCCGCCGAGAGGTGGCGCAGGCGCGATCGCAGCAGGAGGCGTTCGACGCGTACGTCAGGGAAGCCGCGGGCGGGCGGTCCAGCAGCGTCGACGAGCTCGCCAGACTGTCCGAGATCCGCGACCGCGGCGCCATCACGGACGAGGAGTTCCGCAGGGCGAAGGAACTGGTCCTTTCCGGCCACGGCCCGGCGGAGCACTCGGGCTCCACCCCTCACACCTCCGGACGCTGAGCATCCGAACACCACGAAACGAGGTGCAAGATGACCGCGACACACACTCGCCCGACGGACACCGCAAAGCAGGAATGGGCAACCGGCCTGACGGTCTTCGCAGCCGTGATGCTCTTCCTCGTCGGTGTGCTCGACATCTTCCGGGGCATCATGGCCATCGCCGAGGACGACATCTTCGTCACGACGCCCAACTACGTGTTCGAGTTCGACCTGACCAGTTGGGGATGGATCCACCTCGTCCTTGGGGCGCTCGCCGTGATCGTCAGCATCGGACTGCTCCGGACCGCGGCGTGGGCGCGCGTCACCGGCGTGGGCATCGCCGGACTCGTCATCATCGGCAACTTCCTCTCCCTGCCGTACTACCCGGTGTGGTCGATCGTGCTGATCGCGCTCTCCGGCTTCATCATCTGGGCCCTGTGCGTGGTCGAGCGCGGCAACCTCTTCGAACTGTCCGAACGGCGCTGACCGAGCACGGTGTGAGCCGGCCACGGGCGGACGGCGCGGGAGGGCGGAGGGCCGAGGATCGCGAAGAGAGGGACGACCGGTGGGAACACACGCAGGACACACGAGGAGATCAAGAGCGGCAGGGCCCGCGCCCTCTCGACAGGGCAGCGCCGGACGCGCCCGCCTCGCCGTGCTCGCCCTCCTGGCGAGCATCATGGTGCCGCTCGTCGCCGCCGGTCTGCGGAGCGTGCTGTGGGTGCTGGTCGGCATCGCCGGGGTGGCGCTCGCAGCCGTCGGCGTGTGGTGGGCCCTGGCGCACACAGGGGCGGTACGCGCCTTGGGCGCGGCCCTCTCGGTGACCGCACCGCTCACCGTCCTTGTCCTGTTCGCCACCTTCGGCATGCTGGGGCCGGCCCTGCTGTCCCTGGCCCTGTGGGTGCTGGCAGTCACGTCGGCGCGTACGGCCCTGAGCCCTGGGCACACCGCCTCCAAGCAGTCGGAACAGGCCGTCACCGAACCCCCCCGCGCCCCCTGGATCCTCATGAATCCGCGCTCCGGCGGCGGCAAGGTCGGCCGTTTCCAACTGGTGGAGAAGGCCCGGGCGGCGGGCTGCCGGGTGGCCCTGCTCGACCCGGGCCAGGATGTCGTCCAGCTGGCCCGGCAGGCCGCCGCCGGGGGAGCCGACCTGCTGGCGGTGGCGGGTGGCGACGGCACCCAGGCGCTGGTGGCCGAGGTCGCGGCGCGCCACGACCTGCCGTTCGTGGTGGTTCCCGCCGGTACCCGCAACCATTTCGCCCTCGATCTCGGCCTCGACCGCGACGATCCGGCGAAGGCCCTGGAAGCCCTGACCGACGGCGTCGAGCTCCGCGTCGACCTCGGATACGCCGCGGACCGCGTCTTCGTGAACAATGCCTCGTTCGGAACCTACGCGTCCGTCGTCACCGAACCCGCGTACCGGGACGCCAAGGCCCGCACGTCCCTGCGCACCCTCCCCGGCCTCCTCACCGGCGAGGGTGCGCCCAGGTTGCGGGCGCGAGCCGACAGGACGTACGTCGACGGACTTCAGGCGCTGCTCGTCAGCAACAACCCATACGGACGCGCCGTCGACGCCACCCGGCCGGGACGCAGGGAGCGGCTGGACACCGGGCTCCTCGGCGTGGTGTGCCTGCGGGTCGGCAGTGCCGTTCAGGCGGCGGGCGTGGTGCGCGGACCGCGCTCGGGAGGCCTCGTCCGGCTGACCGCCGGGAAAGTCGTCGTAGAAGCCGACTCGGACGTACTCCCGGTCGGCATCGACGGTGAACACGTCGTCCTGCCGGCTCCCGTCGTGTGCCACAGCGCGCCCGGCGCTCTCCGGGTCCGCGTACCACGCCGTCGCCCCCACGCGCCGCGGGTCGTCGGGGCCTCCGCCGACTGGCCGCGCGTGGCACGGTTGGCGCTGCGCCGTCCGGTCCGGGGACACGACACCGCGGCAGCTTGATGTCGGCGGTGCACGGCATCGCCCCGGAGCGGCGCCGGCGGCCATCTCCAGTCGGCTGCTGCCACAGTGGACCAGCGTGTCGGTTCACGGCCGGGGAGCCAGTTCGCCGTCGGACGCCGCGTGGTCATCGATCGGTGACCACGATCTCGCGCTTGAGGATCTTGCCGGTGGGGCCCTTGGGAAGCTCGGCCGTGAAGGTGACGATCCGCGGGTACTTGTACGCCGCCAACCGGTCCTTGACGTGGTCGCGGATCTCCTCGGCCGTGGCACGGGCACCGGCCCGGAGTGTGATCACCGCGGCGATCTCCTCGCCGTGCACCGGGTGCGGCACGCCGACGACTGCGGCTTCGGCGACGGCCGGGTGCTCGTACAGCACCTCCTCGACCTCACGTGGGTAGACGTTGTAGCCACCTCGGATGATCAGGTCCTTCTTCCGGTCGACGATGAAGTAGAAGCCGTCCTCGTCGACGCGGGCCAGGTCGCCGCTGTGGAACCACCCGTCGCGGATCGCCTTCGCCGTGGCCTCCGGACGGTTGCGGTAGCCGGTCATCACGTTCTCGCCGCGGATCACGATCTCGCCGACCTCGCCCGGGGGAACCGCGCCGCCGCCCTCGGTGACGAGCTTCATCTCGACTCCGCGGATCGGCTGCCCGATCGAGCCCGCCTTGCGCGGGCGGTCGGGGTGGTTGAACGCGGCAACCGGCGACGTCTCGGAGAGTCCGTATCCCTCCAGAACGGTGACGCCGAAGCGCCGCTCGAAGCCGTGCAGCACCTCGACGGGAAGCGAAGCACCGCCGGAGACGGCGAGGCGCAGCCTGTGCGCGTCGAAGCCTTCCGGGAGCTCGGCGTGGAGCAGCGACGCGTACATCGTCGGCACACCGAGGAACACGGTGACCCCGTCGCGCGCGATGATCTCCAGGGCGCGCGCCGGCTCGAACCGCGGCAGCAGGGTCAGCGTGGCGCCGGCGGCGACGGCGGTGTTGAGCGCGCAGGTCTGGCCGAAGGCATGGAAGAGGGGCAGGCCGCCGAAGAGCACGTCGTCAGGTCCGACCTGGAGCAGCGTCTCAGCCGTGGTGGCAGTGTTGGTGGCCAGGTTCCGGTGGGACAGTTCGGCCCCCTTCGGCGTCCCGGTCGTGCCCGAGGTGTAGAGGATGAGGGCCGGGTCGTCATCGGTCCTGTCGACGACGCCGGGCATCGGTTCGTGGGCCCGCAGGACATCGTCGAAGGCCAGGGGCTCAGTGACCAGACAAGCGGTTCGGGTCTCGGCGGCGGCCTTCGCCACCTCGTCCGCGAACAGGGGGTGCACCAGCGCGATCCGTGCCCCGCAGTCGCGCAGGGTGAAGGCCACCTCACGGGCCTTCAGGAGCGGATTCAGCGGCACGACCACACCGCCGGCCCGGAGGATGCCGTAGTAGACGACCGGGAACAGCGGGACGTTGGGCATCGTCACCGCGACGCGGTCGCCGGGCTGGACGCCACGGTCGCGCAGGAGGGCGGCGAGTCCGGCACTCGCGTCGTCCAACTGGGCGTAGGTGAGCATGCTGTCGTCGTGGCGCACGGCAATGCGATCGCCCTTGGCCGTGGCGGAGTTCACCAGGAACGTGGCGAGGTTGGTCATGTCGGCAATCTCCTTGGGTTCGTCCCCGCCTGCGAGGCGGTGTTCCGGAGGCGGATCACATCGCGCGGGGTGACCCCACCGCGAGCACCGTCCGTACAGGGGCGGTGTGGCAGGGTCAGCCACAGTCGCAGTAGATGGCGCTTGAGTTCGGGCTGGTCGTGGTCCTCGGTGAACGTGCGCCATGCTAGGTTGCGCCTACCTGCCTTGCTTGTCCTGGCGGGACATCTGACTTGTTTTCTCGGGACATGACCCGGACAGCGTCTGGAGGGCCACATGAGGCCTCTGGTCCGCACCGCGGCCCTCAGCGGTTACGTCGAGCTGTGCCGCTCGCTCGGCATCGACCCGCAGTCCCTGATGCAGCGCGTGGGCCTGGACACCGCGGCCCTCGCGGTGCAGGACCGGTGGATCTCCGGGGCGGCCGCGGTCCAGGTGCTCGAACTGTCGGCAGCCGCCTCCGGGCACGAGGATTTCGGCGTACTGATGGCCGAGTTCCGGCGCTTCTCCAACCTCGGCCCCGTCAGTCTGGTCGTCCGCGAGGAACCGGACGTACGGAGCGCACTGGGGCTGTTGATCCGTCATCAGCACATGTACAACGAGGTGCTCCACGCCCGTCTGTCCGAAGGCGACGGGCTGGCCACGTTGAAGGTCGACCTGCGGCTCGGCGAGACGATGGAGACCCGGCAGGCCACGGAACTGGCCGTCGCCGCCTTCCACCGGATCCTGCGGGGCTTCCTGCACACACGGTGGCAGCCTCTCTCCGTCTGGTTCAGGCACCCCGGACCGGCGGACACCGCGACGCACCGACGCGTGTTCGGCCCCGCGGTGGAGTTCGGCCGCGAGTTCGACGGCATCGTCTTCTACGCCGACGACCTCGATGCGCCCAACGCCACGGCGGACCCGCTGCTGCGGGAGTACGCCCGCCAGTACTTCGAGGCGATCGCGGTCCCCAAGGACACCACCGTCGCGGACCGGGTACGGGAGCTGATCGAGGTCCTGCTGCCGAGCGGGCGCTGCTCGATCGAGCAGGTCGCGCGCAGCCTGGGGGTCGACCGGCGCACCGTCCACCGGCATCTCGCCTCCTCGGGCGAGACGTTCTCCTCACTCCTGAACGCCACCCGCGTGCACCTCGCCGAGCAGTTCGTCGCGAATCCGCGGCGCACGCTGACGGAGATCTCCGACCTGCTGGGCTTCTCGTCGCTGAGCGCCTTCTCGCGGTGGTTCCGCGAGCAGTTCGGATGCAGCCCGAGGTCGTGGCGCACCGACAGGAGCCGACAGCAACTCCCCGGCCAGGACTGACGCCCCAAGCGGCACGAGGGCGGCCGGGGCGGGCCGGCTCACTCGGCGCGTCACTGAGCGGTGTCCCCAAATGACAAGTTTTCCGTCCCCGAGGGTCAAGCAGGCTCGGGTGCTCGCCCCTACCTTTGCAGCACCGCAGAGACGCGGTCGGCCGCCGGAGGAGAGCCGTGGTACTCCCCCAGTGCACGTCCCCTCCGGACCGGTCGAGCGTACCGGGCCGCCATGCGCCCGCTGTCCCCCGGTGACCCGCATCGATCCTCGCCGACATCTCATGGCCCCGCATCGCACCGGGCGCTGCTCCCGGCGAGTGATCACCGATCGCACGAAGGAGACGGACCGTGCACTTCCACGACGACTCACTTTTCCCGGAGAACCAGGAGAAGCTGGTGATCCAGGCCGCTCCCTACGGGCCGGAGTGGCTGCCCGGGGACGCCGACGACCTTCCCCTGACGATGGACGAGCACGTCCAGGCGGCCGTCGACTGCTACAACGCCGGCGCCACCGTGCTCCACATCCACGTACGTGAGCTCGACGGCAAGGGCTCCAAGCGGATGTCCATGTTCAACGAGCTGCTGGGCCGACTGCGGGAGGCCGTGCCGGACATGGTCCTGCAGATCGGCGGCTCGATCTCGTTCGCCCCGGAGGACGAGGGCAGCGAGGCGAAGTGGCTGAGCTACGACACCCGCCACCTGCTGGCCGACCTCACCCCGGCGCCGGACCAGGTGACCATCGCGATCAACACCAGCCAGATGAACATCGTCGAGATCATGACCGACGACGATCTGGAAGGCACCTCGATCGCCAAGCCCGAGTACTACAAGGCATACCGCGACATGGTCGTCGAGGCGGGTCCCGACTTCTATCTGGAGCACCTCAAGCGCCTGCACGCGAACGGCATCCAGCCGCATTTCCAGCTCGCCACGCTGGCCCAGCTCGAGACCGTGGAGCGGCTCGTCAGGGCCGGAGTCCACGCGGGTCCCCTGGTCCTCAACTACGTGGCCATCGGGGGCGGCTTCGCGGGCCGGCACCCGGCCGACCTGATCGAGTTCGTCCGCCGCACCCCGGACGGCGCCGTCCTCACCATCGAGAGCTCCATGCGCGCTGTGGCGCCGATGAACGCTATCGGCATCGCGCTCGGCGTGCACGTACGCGTGGGCAACGAGGACAACCTGTGGCGGCGCAAGGGCGAGCGTATGACCACCGTCGAGCAGGTCGAGCAGATGGTGCGGATCTCCGAGGCGCTCGGCCGTGACATCGCGACCGGCGCCGAGGCCAAGAAGATCTACAAGCTCGGCGAGTACTACTCCGGCGCCGACGAGACGCTGGCCCGCCTCGGCATGGTGCCGAACCGCCGTCCTGGCCGGCGCGGCTTCATGCTGCGCGACGTCTGATCGCGGCACGGGACCACCGCGCCGCCGCGCCCGCCGCGTATCCGAGCCCCATGAGGCCGCCGGGGGCCGACCCCCGGCACCGGCGGTCCCCTTCTCCTCCTCACCCCACGAACAACGGAGTACGCCCATGGCTCACGCCATCCGCTTCAAGGAGACCGGCGGTCCCGAGGTCCTGCGCCGGGAAGAGGTCGTCGTCGGCGACCCCGGTCCGGGCGAGGTACGGATCCGGCACGAAGCCGTCGGACTCAACTTCGCCGACACCTACTTCCGCAGTGGCCTGTATCCCGCGACGCTGCCCGCCGGACTGGGCGTCGAGGCCGCGGGTGTGGTCGAGGCGGTGGGCGAGGGGGTCACCCACGTCGCCGAGGGCGACCGGGTCACGTACACCGGAAGCCCGCTCGGTGCCTACAGCACGGAACGGGTGATGCCCGCCGACTCCCTGATCCGGCTGCCGGAGGGCATCGGCTTCGAGACCGCGGCTGCGATGACCATGCGCGGACTCACCTCCGCGTACCTGCTGCGCAGGATCCACCCGCTGAAGGCCGGCGACACGATCCTGCTGACCGCGGCGGCGGGAGGGGTCGGCCTCATCGTCTGCCAGTGGGCCAAGCTGCTCGGGCTGAACGTCATCGGCACCGTCTCCACCGAGGAGAAGGCCGAGCTCGCCCGCGCCCACGGCTGCGACCACGTCATCCACTACAAGCGCGAGAACGTGGCCGAGCGGGTCCGCGAACTGACCGAGGGCGCCGGGGTCCCCGTCGCCTTCGACAGCGTCGGCAGGACCACCTACGCCGCCTCGCTCGCCTCGCTGCGGCGTCGCGGGCTGCTGGTCTGCTTCGGTACGGCCTCCGGGCCCGTCCCACCCATCGACGCCATGCAATTGGCCGTCAGCGGCTCCCTGTTCGTCACCCGGCCCGCGCTCGCCGACTACATCGCCGACCCCGCCGAGCGGGCCGAACTTGCGGGCGAGCTCTTCGACCACGTCGCCTCCGGACGCATAGCCATCGAGATCAACCAGCGCTACGCGCTCGAGGACGCCGTCGAGGCGCACCGCGAGCTGGAAGCGGGACGGACCACGGGATCGTCCGTCTTCGTCCTCTGAGCCCTTGCCGGCTCACGCGCACCACCATCCCCTCGAGGAGGAAGCACCATGGAAAAGACTCTCGCCCCTCTGCAGGGCGCGCCCGCGTCGGTGCGCGCCCACTCCCGCGGCTCGATCAAGGTCGAGCCGCTGACCTGCACCATCGGCGCCGAACTCTCCGGCGTGAACCTTGGCGACGCCTCGCGCGACGATGATCTGTTCGCCGAGATCAGGGCTCTGCTCCTGCAGTACAAGGTCCTGTTCCTGCGCGACCAGGACATCACGCGCGCCGAACACGTCACCTTCGCCGAGCGCCTCGGCCCGCTGGAGGACCACCCGGTCGCCGGCAGCGACCCCGACCACCCCGGCCTCGTCCGCATCTACAAGGACCTGGACAGCGCGCCCGAGCACTACGAGAACGCGCTGCACACCGACGCCACCTGGCGCGAGAACCCGCCCATGGGCGCCGTGCTGCGCTGCATCGAGTCGCCCCCGGTGGGCGGAGACACGATCTGGGTCAACATGGCCGAGGCCTACAGCCGCCTCCCGGAGCACATCAAGACGCAGATCCAGGGTCTGCGCGCGCGGCACAGCATCGAGGCCACCTTCGGCGCCGTCATGCCGCAGGAGAAGCGTCACGCGCTCAAGGCGCGGTTCCCCGACGCGGAACACCCGGTGGTGCGCACCCACCCCGAGACCGGCGAACAGATCCTCTTCGTCAACGCCTTCACCACGCACTTCGTCAACTACCACACGCCCGGGAACGTCCGCTTCGGGCAGGACTACGCCCCCGGCGCGGGCCTGCTGCTGAACTACCTCATCAGCCAGGCCGCGGTCCCCGAGTACCAGGTGCGCTGGCGCTGGACGCCGAACAGCGTCGCCATCTGGGACAACCGCTCCACCCAGCACTACGCCGTCCAGGACTACTGGCCCGCCGTCCGCCGGATGGAGCGCGCCGGGATCATCGGCGACAGGCCGTTCTGACCCTTTCCCTTCCATCAAGAGCAGTTGAGGTGATGACAATGGGGTTTCTCACCACTGCGGAACCCGCCCCGGGCAGAACCGGTGCCGGTTTGTCGGAGTGGCCCGTGTCCCGGCGCTATGCCTGGGTCGTCTTTGCACTGAGTTTCGGACTCCTGCTCTCGGACTACATGTCCCGGCAGGTCCTCAACGCCGTCTTCCCGATGCTGAAGGCCGACTGGCTGCTGTCGGACGCCCGGCTGGGTTCCCTCAGCGGCATCGTGGCGCTGATGGTCGGTCTGCTCACCTTCCCCCTCTCGCTGCTGGCCGACCGGTGGGGCAGGGTCAGATCGCTGGTCATCGCGGCCACGATGTGGAGCCTGGCGACCCTTGGCTGCGCGGTGGCGGCGACCTACGGCCAGATGTTCGTCGGCCGGCTCTTCGTCGGCATCGGTGAGGCCGCGTACGGCAGCGTCGGCATCGCCGTGGTCCTCAGCGTCTTCCCGCGCGCCCTGCGGGCCACGCTCTCCGGAGCCTTCATCGCCGGCGGGGCCTTCGGCTCGGTCCTGGGCATATCCATCGGCGGCGCCGTGGCCCAGGCATACGGCTGGCGTTGGGCGTTCGCCGTGATGGGCCTCTTCGGCCTGGTGCTCGCGGGCATCTACGCCGTCGTCGTCACGGAGAAGCGGCTGGCCCCGCGACAGGATCCGGTCGAGGGCAGGGCCGGCGTCGGGGCGCCCGACCGCCTTCGCGTGCTCCTCCCACGGCTGTTCTCCTCCGTCTCCGTGATCAGCGCCTACATCGGCAGCGGTCTGCAGTTGTTCATCGCGGGGGCCCTGATCGCCTGGCTGCCCAGCTACTTCAACCGCTACTACGACATGCCCACCGCCAAGGCCGGCGCGACCGCGGGCCTCTTCGCCCTGGTGATCGGAATCGGCATGATCGCCGGCGGAATCGCCTCGGACCGGTTCAGCCGGCGCGCCCCGATCCGCAAGTGGACCGTCGCAATCAGTTGCAGCGTCGGCTCTCTCGTCCTGCTGATGACCGCGTTCCGCCTGCCGGCCGGCCCGACACAGTTGCTGATGCTGGCGCTCGGAGCCCTGCTGTGCGCCGGAACGGCCGGGCCGGGGGCCGCCATGGTGGCGAATCTGACCCCCGCGGCCATCGCAGCGACGGCGTTCGCCACACTCACGCTGGCCCAGAGCCTTCTCGGACTGGCCCCCGGCCCCGCGGTCACCGGCGCGCTCGCGGACCGGCTCGGCCTGCTCGGCGCGCTCCAGCTCGTCCCGCTCGTGTCGATCGCGGCCACCGGGGCCCTTCTGGTCGGCCGCCACCGCTACGAGCGCGATCTCCACCGTCTCACCCGCCCCGTCGCGACGGCGGGGCCCGAGGAACCGGAGGCGTCCTCATGACAGGAACCTCAGGGCCCACGATCGTGATCGTTCCCGGCATGCGGGACCACGTCGAGGACCACTGGCAGACCATCCTTGCCGAGCAGCTCCGTCAAGCCGGCCGCACCGTCCGCATCGTCCCACCGCCGGCGTGGAACCGTCTCAGCCGTGACGCCCACGTCGCCAACGTGGTCGAGGTGATGGTGCAGATCACCGGGCCGGTCGTGATCGTCGCCCACAGCGCGGGCGTCATGACCACGGTGCAGTGGGCACAATGGCACGACGCGGACGTCCGGGGCGCCCTCCTGGCAGCACCCCCGGACTTCGAGACGCCGCTGCCGGACGGCTACCCCACTCCCGACGAGCTGGCGACGTACGGCTGGACACCGGTGCCCCGGAAGCCGCTGCCCTTCCCCAGCATCGTCGCAGCCAGTTCGAACGATCCCCTGGGGTCCCTGGGGCGCGTCGCCGAACTCGCTCGGGAATGGGGAAGCCGCCTGGTGGAACTCGGGCCCGTCGGACACCTCAACCCCGCCTCGGGACACGGTCCGTGGCTCCAGGCCGAGGAGCTCGTCGAGGCACTCGCACACGGTTGGTGCCATGCGGGCCCCCGTCCGGCCTCATAGGCCGCCGCGCTCAGGCTCCGTACGACAACAGCGTTTGCAGAGCCTGATCTGCACCCACCGCGCACACGCCTGGCACCACTGACAGCAGCCCCCCGGCCGCACGGGCCAGGGGGCTGCCGGTCCTGTACCGCCCGGAACGATGGACTCACACGCATCCGCGTACGCCTTCAGGGCGTCGGCCTCGCCCTGGTCGTCGGGCCAGGCGGCTGCGCAGCTTCATGGCGGTCCCTCCCCCGACGTGGAGACCGGTGCGTCGGGAGCGGCGGCAGTGACTGGACCCGTCCTGCTTTGGCGTCGGTCTCCCGGCGGGATGGTGCAGGCTCGTCTCACCCTGGGCAGCCGGCCATGAGGCGCTGGTCGCCTCTGCCGCGCACCTTGCCGAGGGACGGCCGGGGAGGGCAGCTGCGGCGGCGATGGTGAGTGCGATGCGGCGGCGAGGATGTTGCTCACCGCGGGCCCGCGGTGAATCCCCCGCGATCGACTCGCCGCCCGCGGTCCGGCCACGGACGTGTCCCGCACATCGCCCGGCCGGCAGCGGTTCACTTGATTCCATGACACGCAACAGTCCGCGAGCGCGTCGCAGGGCCACTCTGGACCGGCAGAGGGAGGCTGCGGCCCGGCGCTACCGGGACAGCCAGGCAGGCATGGTGTGGAGTCGGCTCTCGGCGATCGACTTCTTCGGCAACTCTTTCCAGCTCGCCGCGCTGTCCCTGCTGTGCTTCTTCCCTTTCCTCATCGTCATCACGGGCGCGGCCGGCCGTGACGCCGCCACCGCGGTCGCCGGCTGGCTGGGGCTCAGCCAGCAGGCGGCCCAAGCTGTGGCGTCGCTCTTCGCTGGAGGCGAGGACCTAGGATCCCTGACGGTGTCGAGCGCCTGCCTGTTGATCGTCGGTGCCGTGGCCGTCGCCGGCACCCTGCAGAGCTGGTATCAGAGGCTTTTCGATGTCCCGCACCGCGGCTGGCGGGACATTCCGGCGCAGCTCTGCTGGCTCGCGCTCCTGCTGGCCTACTGCTCCCTGCAGGCCGTGGTCGGCAGAGCGCTCGAGGGGCCGGTACTGCGGAGCCTGTTCGGTCTCGGCGTCGCGACGTGCTTCTGGTGGGTGACCATGTACGTACTGCTCCTTCCCGCCGTGCGATGGCACACTCTCCTACCCCCGGCCGTCGTCACAGCTGTGTGCTGGACGGGCCTGGGCGTCTTCTCCGCCCGCTTCTTCTCCGCGTCGATCGTGGAGAACAACGAGAAGTACGGCCCCATCGGTGTCGTCATGGTCATTCTGTCCTGGCTGGTGGCCGTAGGGGTGGTCATCCACCTTGGAGCCGTCGTCGGTCGCCTGTACCTTGAGCGCCGTTCCCGGCAGGGCTCCCGGCCGCACCGCTGACAGCACCTTCAGCAAGCGGCTGCTCCTCACTCGGGCGGGAGCTCGCCGGCGGTGTCTGTAGCCGTGGCGGGGCAGGTGGCTCGTCCGTGACCGCGACACGGCGGGCCAGGCCATCAGGAAGGTCCGGCAGCAGTTCACCTGTACCGGGTGAGGCCCGGCGGGGCGCCTTGGGGGAACATCGCAGGGAGTGCGCCGTCCGCCTGCCCACGCCGCCCGCAGGAGAACAGTCCATGCGCTACGAGATCCGCGTCGAGGGACACATTTCGGAAACGCTGGCCAAAGCCTTCCCGGAGCTGGGCTATGTGGTGATGTCCGGCCAAACGGTTCTGTTCGGCCCTGTCGTGGACGATGCGCACCTGTACGGGCTGCTGGCCCGCTTCCAATCGCTCGGACTACGCGTCCTGGAGATGCGGCAGGTACCGGAGTGATTGGCCGGCCGAAGTGGGCGCTCCCGAGCCGACCTCTCACGAGGGCCGCTCAACCGCGCTCCGCCCTGATCCTGCCGGAGCGGCAAGCGGCTCCCAGCGCCTCGAAGTCCCGCTCGTTCTGATCGGCGTAGGACTGGGCGAATTCGGTGAGCGCGCGGTCGAAGCGGTCGCTGCCGCCCAGGTAGGCGGCGATGGCGACGGGATCGCCGGAACGGGCGTGGGCCCGCGCCAAGGATGCCCCGCACAACATGCCGAAGAGGGAGAGCAGGCCCGGCCCCATGGTCTCCGGCCGTGCGATGCCCTTCCAGTCCCACAGCTGGCGCACATAGAAGTCCCGGCTCTGTCCGTCGAGGCCCAGGACGTGCGTCCATCCCAGAAAGATGTCGCTGGTCGTCTGGATCAGGCGCTGACCGGTCACCACCCGGCGGCCATGGTTGTCGTAGCCGTCGCCGGGGAGGTGGGCGGACAGCACCGACTCCTGGGCCTCCTTCGCCTGCAGCAGAAGGGGATCATCGTCGTCCCTGCCCAGCAGGAGCAGGATCCAGCAGCGCGTCCCCACGCTGCCGACGCCCACCACCTTCCGAGCCATGTCCACCAGACGGTAGTGACGCAGCAGGTGCCGGCGTTCGGACGGCAGAGTGCTCGCATATCCGTTCAGAAGGGTTTTGAGCTCATTCTCCCGACCGGCCTCGGACGGCTCGGCCAGCAGCCGGCCGAGCGGAGTGATCAACGGCGGGTCCGGCGTGATGCGCCGTCCCTCGGCCGTGAGCCGGGTGAGCTTCGTGAAGGCCTGGAGATGCGTACGCGTGCGGGCCCGCGCCGTCGCACGAGCGGTACGGCGCCTGGCCTCTGCGTCCATCGACGAGGCCATCAATTCCCGCATCCGGTCGGCGTCGTCCTGGGCGTACCAGATGTCGAGGGTGCGCATGGCAGCGAACTCGTGCATCCGCTTCCGGTACGCCTCCACGCAGCTGCGCACAGCTCTGTTCTGCTCCTTGAGCGAGAAGCCGTTGGCCCGGCCCGCTGTCACGAAGCTTGCCGCCAGCCGCTTGACGTCCCATTCGAATGGCCCGGGCAGGGTCTCGTCGAAGTCGTTGAGATCGAAGACCAGATGGCGCTCCGGCGAGGCGAGCAGCCGGAAGTTCAGCAGGTGGGCGTCCCCGCACAGTTGCACCCGAAGACCTGTGTTCGGGAGCGGTGCCAGGTCCGCCGCCATGACCGCCGCGGCGCCGCGGTAGAAGCGGAACGGTGACTCGAGCATGCGGCCGTAGCGGATCGGCACCAGCTCCGGGAGCCGGTCCGCCGACTGACGCTCGATCACCTCGACCGGGTCGGGGCGCCCCTGATCCGTCTCGAACCAGCCGTGGCTCGAACGCGACGCACGCGTGCGCGCCGCTCTGCCGTGCGCGGCTCGCTCAGCCGGTGTCAGGGAGGCGGTGAAGTCGAGCGGTACGGTCATGATCCGGACTCCCGGTCCGTCGTGGTGTCTGATCCGGCACCCGGCTCCGCGGGCGGGCCGTGGCGCTGCCGGCGGAGCCCGGCCTGGACCGCGCTCGCCAGCACCCGTGCCGCGACCCCTACGAGCAGCAGCCCTCCCGCTATCTGCAGCATCGTCACCACGCGCCCCGCCTGGGAGCGCGCGCTGATGTCCCCGAAGCCGACGGTGCTGAACGTGGTCAGCGCGAAGTACAGGGCGTCCGTCCTGGTCAACGGCTCACTGAAGGATCCCGGATCTGCGTGATCAAGCAGGTAGTAGGCGCCGGCGAACAGGACCAGGAACAGCCCCAGCGTGGCGGCCAGGGCCTCGATGGCCTTCAGACGCGGGTAGGGCGAGTGCGCGATCGTCCGCACCTCCCACGCGAACACCAGCAGGACGGCCAGGAGGCCGCACGCGAACAGCGTCGCCGCTCCGGTCGTGCCGCGCTCGTCCAAGGGCAGTAGGAAATAGGCGGTGACGAGGGCCGCGACGACGAGCAGGGCACGAGTGACGGCAGCGACCGCCGCCCGCTGACCGGGGTGGAGCCGCCGACCCCACCGGATCGCGACCGGTCCCGATTCTGGACGGTCCGTCCGGGCAGCCTTGGGGTCGCTCATCGCACGCCTCTTCGTTTCGTTCCACACAAGTCGTTCTGCGTCGTCGCACGTCGTTCCTTCGCAAGACGGCGAACGCCTCCGGGCCCATCCCACACCCCCGGCGGCACTGGCGGATCACCCGCCGTGGGTGATCCGGGAGCCGGTGGCGCGCGGGACGCTGAGGGTCAGGTCCCCGCACACCGCCCCGTCGGATACGCAAGCGACCCGCATCGAATGCGCGAGGAGTACGCGATGACCGAATCACGTGGTCCTGGTCCACCTGCCGGACCGGAAGACACCGGCCCGGAACTCATGGCCGACAGGGCAATCCCCGGTACTGCGGACGTGCTGGCGCGCCTCGGCCGTTCGTGGACCTGGGTGCTGGGCTCGGCGGCAGCGACGCTGGTGCCGGGCGTCCTGGTACTGGTGTGGCCGGAGGGGACCCTGCACGTCCTGGCGGTCCTCATCGGCCTGTACCTGCTGGTGACCGGCGCGTTCCGGTTCGTGGCCGTCTTCGCGCGGGAGGAGCACGGTGAACGGCTCCCGGGGTTGCTGGTGGCGGTGCTGTACATCCTGGCCGGGGTGCTGTGCCTGCGGAACCCGCTGCAGACCGTCGCCGCGCTCTCGCTGATCGTCGGCGTCGTCTGGCTCGTGTCGGGCGTCCTGACTCTCTACACGGCCATCGCCGCCAAGGACCTGCCGCACCGCAGCGTCGTCCTGGTCGTCGCAGTTCTCGGCATCGTCGCGGGGATCGTGGTGCTCGCCCTGCCCATGGAGTCGGCCCGTGCCCTGACCCGGCTGCTCGGCCTGTGGCTCGTCCTGCTCGGCCTCGCCGAGGCGGCCGTCGCCCTCGCGTGGCGGGCCGCGCTCAGAAGGGCACCCCCGACGGGCCCGTACGGCCCTGCCACGACGGACTGAAACCAGAACTGGCCGCGCACCGTACTCAGGGACCCTGATCCCGCCTCACGGTGCGTCCATCGACGGGTTGCCGGGCCCCCGCGGTCTCACCCGCGTCGGGTGAAGCCACCCCGCACAGGCCGCGCCCACGCTGAAGACACCCAACGGCGGCCGGGCGAGCGCCTGAAACGGCCTCCGGACGCTGAACATGTGCCGGCCGACGGACGCTGAAAGATGTGCCGGACGACGCGAAACGAGGCATCAGCATGACTGCGACACACACGCGGCAGGCGGACGCGACGAAGCAGGAGATCGCCGGCGGTCTGACGGTCGTCGGGGGCGTTCTGCTCATGATCGTCGGTGTGCTCGATCTCTTCCGCGGCATCATGGCGATCGCCGAGGACGACATCTTCGTCTCCACACCCAACTACATCTTCGAGTTCGACCTGACCGGCTGGGGCTGGGTCCACGTCGCTCTGGGCGCGCTCGCCATGCTCGTCAGCCTCGGGTTGGTCCGCGCCGCGACGTGGGCCCGCATCACCGGCATCGCCATCGCCGCGCTCGTCATCATCGCGAACTTCCTTTCCCTGCCGTACTACCCGATCTGGTCGGTCGTGATGATCGCGATGTCCACCTTCATCGTCTGGGCGCTGTGCGTGGTCCGGCGCGAGGAGTCCTTCGACACGCACCGGCGCGCACCTCACGACAGGTGAGTGATGAGCAGGCCCGCAGCAGCAAGGGCACGGTGGCTCATGAACAACAAACCCCGAGAGGGCAGGCCCAGAACCGCCGGCAGCGGGAAGGTCGGCCGCTTCGGCCTCGTGGAGAAGGGCCGGGGCGCCGGCTGCCGGCTGTGTCTGCGCGACGGGGAGCAGGATCTGGCCGAGCCGGCGCGACAGGCCGTCGTCGACGGAGCCGACCTTTGGGCGGTGGCGGGCGGTGACGGCACCCAGGTTGTCGTAGAAGCCGACACGGCCGCCCTCCCCGTCGGCATCGACGGGGAGCACACCCTGCTGAGTGCACCCGTCGTATGCCGCAGCGCACCCGGGGTACTTCGGGTCCGCGTGCCAAGGCATCGCACCGGTACGCCTCGGCCGGGCGGAGCGGCGGCCGGCTGGCCGCGCGTGGCACGCCTGGCGCTGTGCCGCCCTTCCTCGGCATCGGATTGACCCGCGGTGGACACGCTCGTGACCCCGCTCCGCGAGGAGAAGCCATGAACAACTACCCACCGATCGCCGACCACGGGCTCGTCGGCGACCTGCAGACCGCAGCACTGATCGCCGCCGACGGCACGGTCGACTGGTGGTGCGCCCCGAGGTTCGACTCTCCCAGCCTGTTCGCCTCTCTGCTCGACAGCGACCGCGGCGGCGACTGCCGACTGGCCGTCGACGCCGGCGACGCGGTCACCGTCCGTCAGCTGTACATGCCGGACACCGCCGTCCTGGTGACCCGCTACATGGCCCCGGACGGCATCGGCGAGGTCGTTGACTTCATGGAGCCGGACCCGTCGACGACTCCGTCCGACCGGCACCGCCTGGTGCGGGTGGCGCGCGTGGTGCGGGGCAGCCTGCCGTTTGAGCTGATCTGCCGGCCGCGTTTCGACTACGGCCGCGCCGTGCACTCCCTCGACCGCCTGGACGACGGGTCCGTCGTCTTCCACGGCCCCGGCACCGACCTGCATCTGCAGGCCACCGCCCCGATCGCCCTCCGCCCGGACGGCACCGATGTCACCGCCCGTTTCACCCTGCACGCCGGCGAACGGGCCGGGATCGTCCTCACCACCGAGAGCGGCGACACCGCCGCCCGCAGCGGGCGCGCCGACGGCCCGCCGCTCGACATCGAGGGGATCACCCTCGCCTTCAACGCCTGCCGCAGGTTCTGGCTGACCTGGCTGCGCTCCTGTCGCTACCGCGGCCGCTGGCACGAGATGGTCGTACGATCCGCGATCACCCTCAAACTCCTCACCTACGCCCCCACCGGCGCCCCGATCGCCGCCGCAACGATGGGCCTGCCCGAGCAGATCGGCGGCGAACGCAACTGGGACTACCGCTTCACCTGGGTCCGCGACGCCTCGCTCTCCGTCCGCGCGCTGATCGACCTCGGCTTCACCGACGAGGCCCAGGCCTTCCGCCACTGGCTGCGCGATCGCCTCGATACGGGAGTCACCGCCTCGGGCGAACCGCTGCAGATCATGTATCGCGTCGACGGCGAACCCCATCTGACGGAGGAGGTCCTCGACCACCTGGAGGGATACCGTCGCTCCGCACCGGTCAGGGCCGGAAACGCCGCCGCCGACCAGATCCAGCTCGACATCTACGGCGAGGCCGCCTACGCCCTCGCTCAGGCCGAGGACATCGGCGGCATCCGCGGCTGGACGGCCTTCGCCGGCCTCCTGGACTGGCTGGTCGACCACTGGGACCGTCCCGACGAGGGCATCTGGGAGACCCGCGGCGGCCGCCAGGACTTTACCTACAGCCGCCTCATGACCTGGGTGGCCTTCGACCGCGGCGTCCAGCTCGCCACTGCCCACTCCCGCCCCGCCGACCTCAACCGCTGGGTCACCACCCGCGACACCGTCTTCCGCCAGATCGTGGACCGCGGCTGGAGCGACAAGCGCCGTGCCTTCGTCCAGAACTACGACTCGGACGTCCTGGACGCGTCCCTGTTGCTCATGCCCCGCGTAGGGTTCCTCGCCCCGAACGACCCCGACTGGCTGACCACCCTCGACGCCATGGACGAGGAACTCGTCAGCGACAGCCTCGTCTACCGCTACGATCCGGCCGCTTCCCCCGACGGGCTCCAAGGCTCCGAGGGCACCTTCAACCTGTGCAGCTTCCTCTACGTGCGGGCCCTCGCCAAGGCCGGCCGCATCGACCAGGCCCGCTACGCCTTCGACAAGATGCTCACCTACGCCAACCACGTCGGTCTCTTCGCCGAGGAGATCGGGCCGTCCGGCGAGCAACTCGGGAACTTCCCCCAGGCATTCACCCACCTGGCCCTCATCGATGCCGCCATGGCGCTCGACGAGGAGCTCGACCGGGCAGAACACCGAGCCCGCTGACGACCGTCCGCACGAGAACGCGAGGTGTCCAGGGACCATGACGGAGCAGACACCCCGGGCCGGCCCCCGCACCCTGCCGCTCGCCCTCGCGCAGTTCATCTGCAGCTTCGCCGGGTCGAACATGAACGTGATGATCAACGACATCAGTCACGACCTCGGCACGACTGTCCAGGGCGTCCAGGTCGCCATCACGATCTTCCTGCTGGTCATGGCCGCGCTGATGATCCCCGGCGGCAAACTTACCGACATCCTCGGCCGCAAGCGCTGCTTCCTGGCCGGTCTCACCGTGTACGGGGCCGGGGCGGTGCTCAGTGCGGTATCTCCCGGACTCGGCGTACTGATCCTCGGCAACTCGATCCTTCAAGGCATCGGGACAGCCCTGCTGATCCCGCCGGTCTACATCCTCACCACCCTGCTCTTCACCGACCTCACCTCCCGCGCCCGCGCCTTCGGCATCGTCATGGCCGCCGGCGGCGTCGGGGCGGCGGCAGGCCCGCTGATCGGTGGACTGATCACCTCGGCGGTCAGCTGGCGCGCGGCGTTCATCTTCCAGGCCCTGGTCGTCGTACTGATCATCATTCTGAGCCGCGCACTCGACGACCCGCTGCCGCCCGACCCGGGCCGGCACTTCGACGTCCGCGGCGCCGTTCTCTCCGCGGCCGGCCTGATGTTGATCGTCACAGGCATCCTCGCCGCGGACGACAGCCTGTGGTTGATGGCCGCCCTGCTGGCAACCGGGGCACTCGTCCTGCTCTGGTTCCTGCGGTGGGTGCGCAGCGAGGAGAGGGGCGGGCGGGAGCCGTTGCTGAGCACCGGCCTCTTCCGTAACCGCACATCCAACATCGGCCTGGTCACCCAGAACGCCCAA
This sequence comes from Streptomyces sp. NPDC054847, assembly GCF_053610925.1. Taxonomy (NCBI): domain Bacteria; kingdom Bacillati; phylum Actinomycetota; class Actinomycetes; order Kitasatosporales; family Streptomycetaceae; genus Streptomyces; species Streptomyces sp. NPDC054847. The sequence continues at coordinate 54,579 of NZ_JBSGZJ010000002.1, forward strand.
TGGCTGCTCCTCATGGGTACCTCGTTCACCGTCGCCGCGTTCCTGCAAGCCGTCCGCGGCTACGACGCCATCCAGACAGGCGTCATCTTCACCGCCGCCACCCTCGGCCTACTCACTTCCTCGCTCGCCGCCGAGCGCCTCGCGACGCGGTCGTCCCAGCGTTCCCTGATCATGACCGGGTTCGTACTCGCCGTCGCCGGGATCGCTGTCCTGATCAGCCTCGTCGCCGGCTCCCCCGGACCATGGGCGTTCGCTCCGGGCCTGCTGCTGATCGGCCTCGGTCTCGGCGTGATGCTGACCCCTTCGGTCAACGTCGTCCAATCAGCCTTTCCCGAACAGCGCCAGGGAGAGATCTCCGGCCTCTCCCGCAGCATCTCCAACCTCGGCTCGTCCTTCGGCACCGCCATCGCCGGCACCATCCTCGTCGCCGGCCTGTCGAAGAACGCCTACGCCGCCGCGATGGCCGTCCTCGCCGTGGTCGGGCTCGGCGGGCTGGCCGCCGCGGCCCTCCTTCCCCGAACCGCCGCACCTGCCGCCGGCCTTCACCCGGCCCACCCCGACCAGCCGTCGGGGCCACACCAGTAGCCGCCTCCGCGGTAGGCAGCCTCCCGCTGCCGACCAGATCGCCCAGAAGACCTCAGCGACATCAGGCCGCCCAAATCACCGAGGCCTCATCGAGGGCGTCCCCGAACCCGACCCTGGCCCGGTCCTGGAATGATTCGTTCATGCGTGCGGCCCGGCTTCTCTCCCTCATCCTCCTGCTCCAGAACCGGGGCAGGCTGACGGCTGGTGAGCTCGCTGAGGAGCTGGGTGTCTCGGTCCGGACCGTCTATCGGGACATCGACTCGCTGAGCGGCGCGGGCATTCCGGTCTACGGGGACGGCGGGCACGGCGGTGGATACCAGCTGCTCGGCGGCTACCGGACCCGGCTCACCGGACTGCACGCCGACGAGGCCGAGTCTCTGTTTCTGGCCGGGCTGCCGGGCGCGGCGGACGACCTGGGACTGGGAGAGGTGCTGGCGGCGGCACAGCTGAAACTGACCGCGGCGCTGCCGGCACCGCTGCGGGACCGTGCCGGTCGGGTCCGTGAGCGGTTCCACCTCGACGCTCTCGGCTGGTACCGGGAACAGGACTCCCCGCCCGCTCTCGTGGCGCTCGCCGATGCGGTGTGGAACCAGCAGCGGATCCGGGTGCGCTACCGCCGCTGGGCCGAGCCGCAGGAGGTCGAGCGCGAGCTCGACCCCTACGGCCTGGTCCTCAAGGCGGGCGTCTGGTACCTCGTCGCAGCGGTGGACGGCGCGGTGCGGACGTACCGGGTGTCTTCGATCCTCCGCCTGGACGTCGAGGAGATCGGCTTCGAGCGCCCCGAAGGGTTCGACCTGGCCGCCCACTGGCAGGAATACCTCACCGTCTACGACGCCCGCAGGCTGCGGCTTCAGGCCTCCGTCCGGATTGCTCCAGCACTGCTGTCCGCGCTGTCGGACCGCCTGGACGCGGCACTGGTCCGCGCCGTCGAAGCCTCGGCGGGGCCGCCGGAGGCAGATGGCTGGGTGACGGCGACGATGCCGCTGGAATCGGTCGAACTGGCGGTGCCCACACTGCTGTCACTGGGGCCGGACATCGAGGTGCTCGCCCCCGAGGAGCTGCGCCGCGGGATCGCGGAGACGGCGGCGGCCGTGCTCGACCGGTACCGACCGGCGGACACATCAGGCCGGGCGGGGGCCGGCGACCTCAGCAGGAGTCCGGCGGACAGGGTCGCCAGCAGCGCAAGGGCGGCGAGGACCCCGAAGCCGTAGCGCGTGTCACTGTGGTCGGTGACCGTCGCGACCAGGAACATCACCCCGACCGTAGCCGCCAGGGCGCCACCGTTCGCCAGCCCGAAGACCCTGCCCACCGAGGCTTCGTCGGCCGAGGTCATCAGCATGGTCCGAGAGGCGATCCGGGCCTGCCCGAAGAAGAACGCGCCCAGTGGCACCCCGACGAGATAGCCGACGATCCCGAACTGGCTCTGCAGCACCAGGCCGACATTGCAGAGCAGAAAACCCACGACGGCGATGCGAAGATCCGGACTGCGTCTGCTGACGATCCGGTACGCACCGGTGGCCGCCAGGAAACCGAGGCACCCCAGGGCGTCCACCGCACCGAACGTCGCCGCCCCCAGGTGGAGTTCACCGATGACGGCGGTGGGCAACAGAGCGTTGAACACCGTGACGACAACGCTCCCTTGGGCGTAGAGCAGGATGAAGCGGCGCATCCGCAGCGGCCCGCGCGGTGCCGCTGCCGGCGCCGGCCCCTCGGCGGCGGTGGCCGTCGGCGCCCGGTCCGGGCGGCGCCCCACCGCGGCGACGCAGAGCGCCGAGACGATGAAGGTCCCGGCGTTGAACACCAGCAGCGGCACAGCACCGAACGCCTGGACGGACAGCCCGCCGACCGTGGCCGACAGCAGCATCCCCGCCTGGGTCCCCATCTCGTAGCGGGCGTTGAACCGCCGCAGCCGGTCCGCCGGGACCCGTTCCTTGATCAGCGCGGAGCTTGCCGGGAAGAACAGTGCACCGACCATGGCGAGCGCCAGATTGGCGCTGTAGATGCCGGGCCCCGGCGCGCCGCCGCAGGCCAGCCACAGCGGCAGTGCGAGGGCCAGCGCCGCACTGGTGATGTCGCAGCCGATCCACAGGGACCGCCGGTCGAAACGGTCGGCCAGCCGTCCGCAGAAGGGCGACAGCAGCGCCTGCGGCCCGGCGACGGCGATGAAGAGCCAGCCGACGGCCATCATGGTCTGCTGCTCTCTGATCATGAGCAGTGCACCGACGATGAGCTGGACATTGTTGCCGAGAGCGGTGGCGAAGGCAGCGGGCACGAGCAGCCGCTCGGCCCGGCGGGAGTGGTGACTGAGGATCATGGCACCACTGTCCGGAGGTTCACTGACATCTTCTGTCAGTGAAGTTTCCGCGCACCGTCAGCTTCTTGTGTTGCCTCGAACGAGAGTTTCAGGGGCTGGACCAAGACCTTCACCGATCCCCGGCTCTGCGGGGCCGTCGTCGAGCGGCTCACCTTCGGCGGCAACCCTGCTCGGAACGGCACCCACTCCTGCCGCCCGGCCTCGCCCAGTCCCGGGCAGCAGCACAGAACGCCGTCGGCTGACCTCACCCGGCCGGCGGGAGGCGATGCCGTCCTGCCCCGCACGCGCGGGGCCGGCTGCCTCCCGCTATTGCGGTGCGACGGCTTTGAGCCAGTCCTCGACGGTGAGGACATCCGCCCACTGCGGGAACAGCTTTTCGGTGAGCATCGTGTGCACCTCCGGATCGGTGTCGAGGCAGGCATCCGACAGGACGGTGAGCCCGAAGTCCAGGTCGATGGCGTGCCACAGGGTGGACAGCACTACAGCGCTGGTGGCGATGCCGGTGAGAACAAGGCTGTCGATTTCGCGGGCCCTGAGTACCAGGTCGAGGTCGCTGCCCGAGAACGCGCTCCCCCGCCTCTTGGTAACCACCACGTCGCCCTGCTGGGGCGCGATGTCGTCATGGATCTCTGTGCCGGGGGCACCCTCGGTGAACAGGCCGGCCCGCATGACCTTTGCCATCACCCTGTTGCGAGGGCTGACTTCCGGATCGCCCGGCCGTAACCCGAGCACCACGTAGATCACGGTGATGCCGGCAGCCCGGGCACCGTCGATCGCCCTGCGCAAGCGCGGCAGATATCCGGAACCGTCGTCGGCGATGGCCACGACGTCCCGTTGGACGTCCATCACCAGAAGTGCGCTGCTCGCCATGCTTGCCGCCCCTTCTCCGTCGGGAAACACGAGCAAGTCTGGTGGATCAACGGGACCGCGGTGGAGGTTTCGGAGATCCTCATCAGTGTCACGCCGCAGCTGCATTGCCGTGCACGGACGCTGCCGATCGGCTGCTCTTGATGGGGCACGGCCGGGGATCCCTGTCGCGATATAGCGTTAATCTTCTCGTCGCGCCGCTGTCCGCGTCGCACGCAGACAGACAGTCGACAGGACCAGGACGGAAGCATGTCGGGAGAGATCTCACCCACCGGTCAGCACCATGGCCCCGGCTCGTCGCCCGAGCTGCGGGCCTCTCATGCGGACCGGGACCGTGTGGTGGATGTGCTGCGCGTCGCGGCGGGGGACGGCCGGCTGACTGCCGATGAGTTGGACGAGCGCTTGGAGGCTGCCCTGTCGGCGCGGACCGTGAGCGAACTGACCGCGCTCACCGCTGACCTGCCGCCCGTATCGGCCATGGGCGGCATGACGGGAGCGGAGGTCAAGGACGTCGTCCGGATCGAACAGGTCCACAGCGGCGCGGTCGAGCGCACAGGGCGTTGGGTGGTGCCACGGAGGCTGGAGCTCGCGGTGACGTACTGCGGGGTGACGCTCGATTTCACCGACGCCGTGATCACGCACGACACGTTGCGGATCGACGTGGCCATGACGGGGAAGACCCTGACGCTGGTCACGAGGCCCGGCATCGTGGTCGATACCGATGGTCTGCAGCTGGTGCACAGCAGGGTCAAGTACCGCCGGACCACGACGAGTCCCGGTACTCCGGTCACTCTGCGGGTCGAGTTGGCCGGTCAGAAGGCTCACGGCCGCGTGGTCGTACGGCCGGCGCGGCGGACGTTCGGGCAGTGGCTGCTCCGCAGGCCCAAGTGAGCTCTCACAGATATTCGTTCACGGAAGCACGGACGCGGCGCATCACAGCCATTTGTTGCGGCGCAGGGCTCGGTGGACGACGGTGCAGGCGGCGGCGATGACGATGAGCACGGCCGGGTAGCCGTAGGGGGACTTGAGTTCGGGCATGTACTCGAAGTTCATGCCGTAGATGCCTACGACCATGGTGGGAACGGCAATGAGTGCGGCCCAGGCACTGATGCGGCGCATGTCGGCGTTCTGTTGGACGCCGAGTTGTGCAATGCTGGCGCCGAGCATGCCGGTGATGAGCTCGTCGAAGGTGAGGATCTGCTCGCTGACCCGCTGGTGGTGGTCGGCCACGTCGCGGAAGTACGTGGTGACCTTCGGCGGGATCTGCGGGAGAGATCCCTCGCTGAGGCGTTGCAGGGCGGAGGCGAGGGGCATGACGGCGCGCTTGAATTCGAGGAGTTCCCGCTTGAGCTGGTAGATGCGCCCGGCGTCGACCGGGAGGTCCGGGGAGAAGACTTCGCTTTCCAGGGTGTCGACGTCGCCGGCGAAGGCGTCGGCTACCTCGACGTAGCGGTCGACGACCATGTCGGCGATCGCGTGGAGGACGGCGGCGGGTCCGCGGCCGAGTTGCTGCGGGTCGTCCTGGAGCCGGCGGCGCACGACGTCGAGGGGCGGGGCGCTGCCGTGGCGGACGCTGATCGCGAAGCCGGGCCCGGCGAAGACCATGATCTCCCCGGTGTCGACTATTTCGCTGGTCGCGGTGACCTCTTCATGGTCGACGTAGACGATGGTCTTCAGGACCAGGAACAGTATGTCGCCGTACCGTTCGAGCTTGGGCCGCTGGTGGGCATGGACGGCGTCCTCGACGGCGAGGGGGTGCAGGTCGAAGGCCTCGGCGACCTGCTGGAACTGCTCGGCGGTGGGCTCGTACAGACCGATCCACGCGAAGCGCCCGGCCTGCGGGTCTATCCGCTTCATGATCGCGTCCAGGCTCACCTGACCGGGAACGCGGCGCCCTTCCTCGTACAGGGCGCAGTCCACCACCGCCGACGGCAGCCCCGCGATGTCCTTGCTGTCCTGCTGCGCCGCCATGTGCTGCCTCTTGTCCTCGTCCGATCGGTAGGGGCAACCTACCGGTGAGCAACGATGTGTTCGGATCACATCGCGCTTCTGTACGACATCGCTCCGGCGCACCAGCTGGCGCCGCTCGCGTACCTCGGGGTCCCTCACCAGCGTGGTGTCTGCATCGGACCATCGCTCCGGCTTGCCGAAGTCGCCTCGGACCGCTGCTTCGCGTTCGGCTCTTGTTGCCGTGAGTGAGGCGAGGTCGCCGACCTCGCGGCAGATCCCGGCCTCCGCCTGCTCATAGCTGACCCGTCGCAGGTCCAGCGTGGCGGCCCCTTGGCCGGCCCGCCGGCTCGGCCGGTGATCATGTTGAAGCACGGACCCGTGAGACTCGAGACGGGCTCCGGTACGCCGTTGTGACCCCGACGTGCGCCCTCAGCCCCACCAACGACTCGCCGCCCAGGCGAGTGCGTAGCCCGCACTGTTGAGGGCGCAGTGCAGCGCCACGGGTGGGACGAGGCTGCCGGAGCGGCGGCGGAGCTCACAGAGAAGCACACCGGCGAGAGCGGTGCCGACGACCGCCGCCGTCACGGACAGGGCGAGGCCGACCTGGCCGGCTCCGAAGACTGCTTGGGCCGCCGCGTTCGCGCGTGTGAGCCCGCGTGACGGCTGTACGTGCCAGAGCCCGAAGAGCACCGAGGAAACGACCGTGGCCCATACAGGCCCCCACCGTCGCAGAACCATGGCCCACAGCACGCCGCGGAATGCGATCTCCTCGAGCAGCACCGTGCCGAGCGGCACGCGGACCAGTACGCGGTACACCAGTTCCTCGGGAGGCAGGCCCGCGGCCCGCTCGTCCTGGAATGCCTCCCGGGTGAACGGCAGTACCAGACCCACCGAATAGACCAGGAGTACGACTCCGACGAGGACCAGGCCCCAGCGCAGACCGCGGCGGGCAGCGGCCCTGCCGAGCCCCAGGTCGTCCGGAGCGAGGCCGGACCGGCGGGCGATCAACACGAGCAGCACGGACGCGACGACACAGACCGGCACGTACCAACCGGGAGCGAGCAGGTCGTTGAGCGCGTTGGCGGCCGCGAGCACCACGACGGCCAGGAGCAGCATCCACATGGCCGCACAAGGATTGCCGACGTGCGCGAGCGCGTCCCGCAACGTGCCTTCCACGGCGCGCCACCGTCCACTCCCCCGCAGTTCGAGCCGGTCCCGGTCCTGGAAGCGATTCCGGTCCTCCGGCTCGGGCCCGGCAGGCCGCGCGAGCGTCCGGCCCGGGCCCGGGTCGCTGTCCGGCCGCACGCCATGACGTAAGCCGAGTCCTTGCAACCGGCGAGCCGTTCAGCCGCCCAGCCACCACTGGCGCGGTGACCACAAACGATCACCGGCTTGGTCACCCGGCCCGGGACTGAGAACGCCCACCGGCGTCGTCGTTCACGCCGTACCCGGGCACGTTGCCGACGCTGCGCGGCCGGCACACCCAGTTGCCGGTTGTTCGCGTTGTGCCACCGCAGATACGCTTGCAACCCCCACCGGCCGAACTATGACCCGGCCTCGGGCCTCCAAGATCCGTGGAGAAAACGCATGAGTGATGTGGGCTTCGGCACCGGCAAAGTGGTCGTGAACCGGGCGATGTCGCTGGACGGCTTCATCGCCGGCCCTGGCCACGCGATGGACTGGATCGCCGAGTACCTGACAGCGGCCGAGGTCCCGGAGGTCATGGCGGCCACGGGCGCGATGCTCATCGGCCGGGGCACGTACGAGGTCGCCAAGCGTATGGCCGACCAGGGCACCGCCTACGACGGGGGAGCACAGTTCGTCCTCACGCACCAGCCTCCCGACGAGCCGGACCCTACCGTCACATTCCTCACCTGTGGACTTGAGGAAGCCGTTGCCACGGCACGCAGCGCCGCGGGCGGCAAGAACCTGGAGATCCTCGGTGCCGACGTGGCCGCCCAGTGCCTGCAGCGCGGGCTCGTCGACGAGATCCTGGTGTATGTCCTGCCGGTGCTACTGGGCGACGGCGTCCGCTTCTCGCCCCCAAGCCTCGACAGGATCGACCTGGAGCCTTTCAGCAACACCCAGTCGGGCGCCATCACGATGCTCCGCTTCCGCGTGCGAAAGTAGGCTCGCCCCTCCAACAGCTGGTGCGGTGACCGCGAACGTTCGCACAGCTTGATCACGCCGCCCTGGCGCGGGGGCGGACCCCAGCGCGTCCGATACCTGACGCCAATCGACATGCTCAGACGTTGCGCCCGAGGTCCTGGGCGAATGTGATGACGTTGCCGGCGGGGTCAGCGATGGCCGCGATGCGGAACCCCCCGGGGGTGTCTTGGACTGGTCCCATGGCAAGACCTCTCTCCGCGGCCACAGCAGCTTGTCCGTCGACGTCGTCGACTCCGACAGTCAACATGGCAGAGCCCGCGCGGTCGGGGTCTCGGAGCAACTGGATCGCCCCACCCTCGATGACCTGCCATTCCGCCAAGCCGTCCATGGGGTTGCGGTCTGCAGGGCGCCCCCAGAGGCGTCCATACCAACCACGGGCCGATTCAAAGTCCACGACGGGCATAACCGCAAAGACGTTCATGATCGCCACGTTGAGCACCCTTCCACTGTGGCCCAACCCTATTCACTACCCGTCATGCCATCGTGAACCCGGCCGCGGTGAGTTCAGAGACGGCACCTTCCTCGTTGGCCCTCACCTTGAACGACAAGCTGAGCGCACCCCGGCCACCGGACCACTCGTCGTGGTGTGCCGGCCGATGGGTCGACCGGCACACCACACCCGCAATGGCGTGGACCGGACGGCGGAGATGTCGAACTGCAGTCGGACCTTTTCGCTCACCATGGTGCCGCCCGCCTCGAGGCGCTGGTTGTAGACGAGGCCCCACTCCGTGCGGTCGATGGTGGTGGTGCCGTCGAAGCCGGCTCGCTCGAAGCCGAACGGATCCAAGACCGAGCCGAGGTAGTCGAGTTGCAGGTCGACGGGCCGGGTAACGTCGCGGATGGTCAGGTCCCCGGACATGCGGAAGCTCTCGCCACCCTCGTGGACGGTGGAGGTGCTGCGGAACACCATCTCCGGGAAGCGGCGCGCGTCGAAGAAGTCGGGGCCGACGAGGTGCGCGTCCCGCTGCTCCACGCCCGTGTCGACGCTGGCGACCCGGATGACGAGGTCAGCCCGCGACTCGGAGGGCCGCGCCCCGTCGAAGTAGAGGGTGCTGTCGAAATCGGTGAAAGCTCCCCGCACCGTCGTGACCATGGCGTGCCGCACGGAGAACCCGATACGGCTGTGCGGGCGGTCGATGGTCCATCGCCCGGTCAGCGCTCGAAGTGCCGGGTCGAGCGTGACACCCCGAAGCGCGGCCTCAGTGACGGAGGTGCCGGTGCCGACAGCCGGGTTCGGCTCGATGACGGCGGTCTGGCGACGGCTGAAGATACCCATGATCGTGAGCCTTTCCTGTCTGATCGCTCCGTGCTATCACGGCGTCGCCGGGCACTGCCCAGCGAGATGGGCGGCCTCGTCCGGGTTCCATACGGTCGCCTGTAAAGCTGCACAAGATCAACATGATGTCGAGGGTGCTCTGCCGGACGGGTCCCCATCGGCCCCCTCGAACGATCCGAAAGTGCCTGGCGGACCTCGGCCCCACGTCAGGCACCTTCCCGTGAGGCCTACTCCGGGGGCGTGGGTGTGTCGTGGGTGCGGTACATCGCCTGTACGTCCAGCTCCAGTTGGACCGTCGGACCGACAACCGCGATGCCACGGGCCAGCATGGAGCGCCAGTTGAGGGTGAAGTGCTCACGGTGGAGCTCCGCCTTCGCGAGAGCCGCGCAGCGCAGTTCCTGGTCGTAGCCTCCGTTGACCGTCCCGAGGTAGGTCGTGTCGAGGCCGACGGAGCGGCTGGTGCCGTGCATCGTGAGCGTGCCGTGCAGGGTCCACTTGGAGCCGCCGCGATGGGCGAACCGGGTGCTGGTGAAGTCGATGTAGGGATAGCGTTCGACGTCCAGGAAGTCGGCGGAACGCAGGTGGTTGTCGCGGGTGTTGTTGCCCGTGGTGATGCTGGAGGCGTCGATGCGCACCGAGACCTGCGAGTCGGCCATGTTCGGTGCGATGTGGATGCCGCCCTGGAAGCGGGTGAAGCGGCCGTGTACATGGGCCATGCCGACATGCTTGGCAATGAACCGGATCGCGGTGTGCGGAGGGTCGAACAGCCATGTTCCGGCTGTGGGAAGTTCCATCTGGCGGGCGGGCTCGAGCGCGATGCGCACCGGTGACAGAGCCGCCCCGGCGGCGATCTCGAGGTTCTCACGGGCGGGAGACAGGCCCTCGGCCGCGGTCATCACGCTGTAGGAGCCTGGTGGCAGCGTCGCTATGAAGTAGCCGTGGGGATCCGTGGTGCCACGCGTCGCAACCCGGTGGCTGTCCAGGGCGGTCACGGTGATCTTGGCTCCACCCATCGGCTGCCCCATGGGATCGACGACCTCGAGGCCGAACCCCCCGGCATCGGGTGGCAGGGGGACCGAGATGCTCGGTCCCGCACCGGAGGTGCCACGGGAACGCCGGCGTCGGAGCAGGCCGAAGGCCATGGAGTTCACCCTTCTTCGCATGCGTCACTGTCGCGCGGCCGCCCAGCCCGTTGCATTTGCGGTCGCCAAGGACCGTCGGCGACAAGACGAACGACGCAGACTCATTAGTTCGTTGACGATCATAAAGCCGTCCACGTGGGGGTGATTCGCCCGGGCGTCGGTGCTGTCCAACCCCCGTGTCTTTGCATGCGGGGTCGCAAATCAGCACAAGGACGGGCCATTTCGCCGCTCCTCGGCTTCGTCGCTTTGCAGCAGTGCTGTGGCGAAGAGCACGGAAGGCGATCGCGATGTTCACAAGCGGTCTGCGGTCTCATCACGGAACCGGCACAGACGGCGGTCAGCGCCTCCCGCCCGGCCATGACCTTCGCCGAACAGGCCCTGCACGCCACCGAGGCGCGGTTCCGCGCCGTCTCCGAGGACGCCGCCACCCGTCGACCTGAAGATCGTGGAGGGCAACGTCCTCGAGTCAACGAGGCCCTCACCCGGATGTTCGGCGGCCTGGAGCACCTCGTGCGGGGCCACAACGTCACCGAGTGGGTGCATCCCGAGGACGCGCCCCAGGTCTGGAAGCTCTACGGCGAGCTGGTGCGCGGCGAGCGCGAGCACTTCCGCGTGGAGAAGCCGTTCTACCGCAGCGACGGCACCGTCCTGTGGACCAACCTGTGAGACGCCGCGCCCCGGCACCGCTCATGCGCGGCGCCTCACCGTGCCGCGTCCCCGCGTCTCACCAGTCGTCCCCACCATCGAAGTTCGAGGCGACGGGCATGCCCTCGTCCTCCAGGGCGATCAGCAGATACCTGCCCAGCGCGTCGAGGCCGTCGTACAGCCTCTCCGCGAGCTGCCAGGTCTCCACGTCCGCGGAACGGGACACGGGGAGGACGTAGGCCGGGGCCCTGTCCAGCGGGCCGTCCCCCTCGGGGTCGGCGACCACCAGGCGCACACTGAGGTCGTCGTTCTCGAACCAGTACGACCACGCGCCGGACGCGGGGCGGCCGCCGGTCTCCTCGGCGAGGGCGACGCCCAGGATCCGGTTGACGTCGCCGCGGATCTCGTCGGCGAACGCCGCGCGGTCCCAGGCGGCCTGCGCGGGACCGGCGTGCACCGCGAAGTCCTTCTTGTAGCCGCCGTGCGGCTCGAACCGTCCCACCACGCCATGCTCCTGAATTCCGAACATGGCGGGGTGCCCGGGAGAGAGAACCTCCCGGACACCCCGCCTTGCCGTGCGTTTCCTACTTCACCTTGAGGTCGAGGGCATAGTCGTTTCCGTACACGATCACCCGCTGCCATCACCTCGTGACCGTGGATGGCGAGCGTCAGCGCGATCTGGAACTCCTCGTCGTTCTCGAATCCGAATTGATTGTCAGACTTGGTGTTGCACGACAAGTCCAGTGCGGCATGGGAAAGGTCCGGTGCTCATGTCCTGTCGCAGTGAAGGTTGAGCGTTCTCACCGAAGTCCAGTGAAGTTGACGGGTAGCCGGCCTTGTCGGGAGCTGCGGTGCGGCGGATAGCGTGCGGGCATGACGATGGCGACGAAGCGGCGGGTCCTGTACCGGCAGGGCACCGGGTTCTGGCGGATGACGGCGAAGTGGGTTCTCGTATTCGGGGCCCTGTACCTGTTGGACGGCGGGCTGCTCCGATCGTGGGGCGACGCTCTGGTCTGGCCGTTGATCGGGATCCTGCTGTGGGTGCCGTTCGGGATCGGCGTCGTCTGGTATCCGAAGAAGGACCAGCGCGTCGAGCTGACGACGCGTGAACTGCGGGTACGGCGCAAGCGGCTGCCGATGGAGAAGGTGAACCTGCTGCACGTGGCGCGGCTGTGGCTGGAGGGGCGGTCGACCGCGGACGACCAGCCGGTGCGGGAATGGACACGGTTCGACCGGGTGGTGTGGGTGCCGCTGCAGGACGGCCGGGCATTCGGCGTGGAGTTTCGCGACCCGGCCGCGTTCGCCAAGGTTTTCGGCGCCTTCGCGGTCGCGGCGTGCGGCGGGCCGGAAATCGTCCGCGCGAGGGCCGCAGCGGCAACCTACCCGGAGCCGCGCCCGATGCGGGCCCGCCCCGCCGACGACGGCTCCTGGCCCGACCTCCTGGACATCTTCGGCTGAGAGCCGGAGCCGCACGGTCAGCGGTCCGCCAGGGGCGCGGGGAACCGCACAGGCGCGGCGTTATCAACCAGCTGCCCGGGAGGCGCAGCGCCACAACCACCTTCTGAGTGCGTTCAGTCGATGACGGCGCCGCCGGTGACATTGACCTCCGTGGCGGTCATGGTCGGCGCGCGGTCGGAGGCGAGGAAGGCCGCGGCGTAGGCGACGTCTTCGAGACGGGGCCGGCGGTGGAGCAGAGTCACGGACGCCTCAGGGTCGTCCTCCGGCGGGCTGGACGGATCGGGCGAGCCGGGAGAGAGCAGCCAGGCTGCCCGGATGCCGTGCGGGCCGAGTTCGCCGGCGAGCTGGCGGCACAGACCGGAGAGGGCGGACCAGGCGATATGGGAGCCGCCGAGGCCAGGGATGGCTTCTCGGCCGCCCCCCATGGCCAGGATCACGCCGGTGCGGCGGGGGATCATATGGCGGGCGACGGCCGTGGCCAGAGTCAAGTGGGTGGTGACTGCCTTGATGACGGGGCGCAGCACGTCTTCGTCGGCCATGTCGACCAGCGGGGTGCCGTGCAGGTCGTCGTTGGAAGTGGCGTTGAAGGCGATATCGATCCCCGCGGAGTGCCGGGCGACGGCGTCGGCGTGCTGCTCGACCGCGGCGCGGTCAGTCGCGTCGAGGGTGGCGACCTCGACGCGACCCCCGGATTCGGCGATGGTGCCGGCCAGCTCCGCCAGAGGTGCGTGGGTCCGCCCGACCAAGTGGACCGTGGCGCCTTCGCCGGCGAAGACGCGGGCGACGGCGGAGCCGATCGCTCCAGCGCCGCCGTAGACGATGGCGGTCTTGTTCTCCAGCAGCATGAGATTCCCTACTTCATCGAAGTTCGATCACTTGGACCCCGCAGCCGCACCGCGCTCGCAGGCCGCCGACGCACTGCGCCTGGACACCCCGTCACTGCCATCCGCCCGGACGGCGAAGGCCGCCCTGCCGCACTCACACCGGCCGGCTCCCGGCTGTGCGGGTGCGGCGGCCACCATGTCCTTAACATGAAAGCAGCCATTCATTCACTTTCGAGGCGTATGCCTGATACAAGACGCAATCACACCTGAAGCGGCGTCGACGTTTCTCTCGTATCGGAGCGACCAACATGCCCACTTTTGCTACCCCCGGACGTCGGCTCCCCCTCGCGATCTCCTGGGACGGCGAACGCGCGACCGTGACGTTCCACGGCGTCCTGCACTCCTCGGCGGCACGGGCCATCGAGGAACAGCTGCAGGATCCGCGACTGCGGGATGCCCGGGAGTGGCTGTTCGACATGCGGGCTCTGGACCGGATCGACCTGGTGTGCGCCTACGCGCTGCTGCGCGCGGCCAGCGCCGCAGATGCCCCGAAGGTGATCATCTACCGTCCGAACCACCGCGTTAAGCGCATCCTCCATCACGTCGGCACGGAAGCCGTCGCAACCTTCGAAGTCTGACCGGGGGAGCTCGACGCTGGCACGCCGCATGTCGTCCGGCGAAGGCGATGGTCGGCGGCGGACCATCTGAACCTCGCAGACATCTGTTGCACGCGGACCTGGGAGGGCTCTAGGCGTCCGTCCTGATCACCACGTCGAGCATGCGCGGACCGTGCACCCCCTCGACGCGCTCCAGTTCGATGTCGGACGTCGCGGACGGGCCGCTGATCAGGGTCGTGGGCCGGGCCGGCACCAGGCGGGCCAGGGCGTCCGGAACGCCGACCGCGACGGCGGACAGGTCGACCACGCAGACATGCAGGTCGGGCACGAGGGACAGGGCCCGTCGGCCCTGGTCGGCCGAGCCGTCCAGGAAGATCGTGCCGGTCTCGGCGCACGCCACCGCCGAGCCGGTCACCACGCCGTCCAGCGCGTCCAGGCGGGGCGCCGGGATGTCGGCCGAGTCCACCTGGACCGTGCCGTCGAAAGCTACGAGCCACGACCGGTCGAGCCCCGCCGGTACGCCGACGGTGCGGGCGTCGCGCTCGCGCAGCACACGCGCGAGGGTGTCGGCGGTGCCGGCAGCGGTGCACGGGTGGACCTGCGCCTTGTAGTCCACCAGCCGGTCGGTGAACAGCGCGAGGCGCTCCTGGTCGGGCAGGGTGGTGCCGGTGCGGTAGGCCCTCGGCACCGTGACGGGCGGCTTGGGGGCGAGCGTCAGGGCGTCCCGGACGCGGCCGAGAACCGTCTCTCGTGCGCTCATCGCTGCTCCTCGGTCGAGTCGTGCCCGGTCATCGGGTCACGCTCTTCTCGGTCCTGCGCCGGACGGGGCCCGGCCGCGCGGTTCTCCGCGCCTTGCGCCGCCGCGCGCAGCTCGTTCGCGCCCTCGGCGGAGGCCAGCCACGCGCGGAAGGTCTCCTTGGGCGGCGCCGGGGTGTCCCGGCTGTCGCTCCAGCCGCTGAACGGCGGAGGGAGACGCGAGATCTTCCCGTCCCGTCCGGCGGCGATCCGGCCGAGGCGGGCGGCCTTCTGCGCGGAGGTGTAGAGGCCCGGCCGGGCCATCACGCCGGCGGCGGCCTTCATGGCGAGCTTCTCCACAGTCGTGCCCGACTGCTCGGTGTGCTGATGTCGCAGCTCCACGAGCAGCGACGGGATGTCGATCTTCACCGGGCAGGCGTCGAAACACGCCCCACAGAGGCTGGAGGCGTACGGCAGGGAGGCATTGGGGTCGTCCTTCGCCTCGTGCATGCCGGCCAGCTGCGGGGTGAGCACGGCCCCGATCGGACCGGGGTACGTCGACCCGTACGCGTGCCCGCCGGCCCGCTCGTACACCGGGCAGACGTTCAGACAGGCCGAGCAGCGGATGCAGTTGAGCGCCTCACGGCCGACGGCGTCGGCGAGTGCGGCGGTGCGACCGTTGTCGAGGAGCACCAGATGGAAGTCCTGCGGGCCGTCCCCGGGCGTGACGCCCGTCCACAGCGAGGTGTACGGGTTCATGCGCTCGCCCGTGGAGGAGCGCGGCAGGAGCTGGAAGAAGACCTCCAGGTCCTGGTGGCGCGGCAGTACCTTCTCGATTCCCATGACGGTGATCAGGGTGTCCGGCAGGGTGAGGCACATACGGCCGTTGCCCTCGGACTCGACGACGGAGAGGGTGCCGGTCTCCGCGATGCCGAAGTTCGCCCCGGAGACGGCGACCTTGGTGGTCATGAACTTCTCGCGCAGATACGCCCGTGCCGCCGCCGCGAGATGGGCCGGTACGGAGTCGAGCCCCGGATCGACTCCGGGGATCTCCTTGAGGAAGATCTCGCGGATCTCGTCCCGGTTGCGGTGGATGGCCGGCACCAGGATGTGCGACGGCTTGTCGTCCGCGAGCTGCACGATCAGCTCGGCGAGGTCGGTCTCGTGGGCGGTGATGCCGTGATCGGCCAGGTGCTCGTTGAGGCCGATCTCCTGTGTGACCATCGACTTGACCTTGATGACCTCCTCGCTGCCGGTGGCGGCGATCAGGCGGGTCACGATCGCGTTGGCCTCGGCCGCGTCCCGCGCCCAGTGGACCGTGCCGCCCGCCTCCGTGACCTTCTCCTCCAACTGTTCCAGCAGTTCCGGGAGTCGGTTCATCGTGTCGGTCTTGATGGCGGAGCCCGCGTCCCGCAGCTGCTCCCAGTCGTCGAGTTCCGCCGTGACGGCGATCCGCTTGGCTCGGATGGTGTGGGTGGCCTTGTGCAGGTTCCTTCGCAGCTGCTCGTTGCGCAGCTCACCGTGCGCGGCTTTCGGGAACTTCTGCTCCCCGCGCAGGTTTCCCTCGCCGTACGGCGCGCGGGGCGGCGCGGCGGGCATGCCGAGAAAGGTGCTGCGACTCATCGTGCGACCTCCGTCAGGGGGTACGGCGAGGTACGGGTGGCGGCGAGGATCTGAGCGAGGTGCAGGGTCGTGGTCCCGGCCCTGATGCGGGAGAGCCCGCCCCCGATGTGCATGAGGCACGAGGAGTCGCCCGCCGTGCAGACGGCCGCGCCGGTGCCGGTCACCGCCGCGACCTTGTCGCCGAGCATCGCGGTCGACGTCTCGGCGTTCTTCACGGCGAAGGTGCCGCCGAAGCCGCAGCACGCGTCCGCCTCGGGCAGTTCGACCAGGTCGATGCCGTCGACGGCGCGCAGCAGCCGCAGCGGCTTGTCACCGACGCGCAGCATCCGCAGGGAGTGGCAGGTGGGGTGGTAGGTGACCCGGTGCGGGAAATAGGCGCCGACGTCCACGACACCGAGCACGTCGACCAGCAGCTCGGACAGCTCGTACGTCTTGGCCTTGACGCCGGCGACGCCGGACCGCAGCGCCGCGTCCCCGTACCGCTCGGCGATGATCTCGTGCTGATGCCGTACGGAACCGGCGCACGAGCCGGAGGGCATGACCACGGCCTCGATGGAGCTGTCGCCGAACTGCTCGGTGAAGTTCCGCACGAGGGGGACGGGCTCCCGCTGATAGCCCGTGTTCACGTGCATCTGCCCGCAGCAGGTCTGCCCCGGTGGGAAGACCAGCTCGTGGCCGAGCCGGCTGAGCAGCAGCGCGGTGGCTTTCACCGCGTCGGGGAAGAGTGTGTCTCCGAGGCAGGTGGCGAAGAGTCCGATTCGCACGGGGAGGCCTCCACGATCTCGTATGGTCCGACCATACTAACGACAATCCATAATTTGGTCTTCGGCAGTGTGCAGTTTCCGCCCCATGCGTTGGTGCGCTGTCAACAGCGCTCCGGGCGGCGGACGGGCCGGCCCACAGAAGGGACCGCCCCCGGGCGGACCGGCGCGGTTGCTACTCCGCCCCCGGCTCCTCTGTCCGCGCCGTCTCCGTGTCCTTCACGAGCTTGCCGTGGAAGCCGCGGATGTGGCGCTCGGCGAGATCGGCCGCTCGGGCGCCCTCGCCCGCGCGGACCAGGCGCAGCAGTTCGGTGTGCTCGGCGTTGAGAGCGGCCGCGGTCACCGGCCAGGTCCCGTCCGCCTCCTCCGCCTCCAGAATCAGCGTGCGCACGGACTCGCGGACCGCGGACGTCAGCGTGGAGATCAGCTGATTGCCGGAGCTGCGTGCGATCTGGATGTGGAAGCGCGTGTCCAGTTCGTTGAACTCCGCCACGTCGATGTCGTCCCGCTGCATCCGGTCGAGGATCTCCGCCGCCTCGGCGAGCAGTTCCTCGGGCGCCGAGCGGGCCGCCGCCTCGAAGCTCGACCGCTCCAGCACGACCCGGGCCTCGAGCACGTCCTGGAGGTCGTAGCTCCCGAGCGCCAGATGCAGTCGCAGCAGCCGGCCCAGGGCGTCGTCGGGATTGCGGACGATGCGCGCCCCGGAGTCGGGGCCGCGCCCCACCTGCGCGGCCAGTACACCGATCGTCTCCATCACCCGCAGGGCCTCGCGCAGCGCGGACCTGCTCACCCCCAGGACAGGTGCAAGCTCGCGCTCGGGCGGCAAACGGTCGCCCGCCTTCAACTCGCCGGACAACAGCCGTTCCTCGATGCTCTCGAGGACGAGCTCATGTGTCCGTGACTGCCGCACGGGACGCCATTCGGCTGCCATCGCCCACCTTCCAGACCTGCTTGTCGTTGGGTCCGAGCGTATGTCACGGCTTCACTATGGTCCGACCATGAACGGGTCGGCTGCCGTGGGCGACGAGGAGGCACCGACGCAGGCCGGACCTGGCCATCGCGCATCAGACGCTCCTGCCTGTTGGGGCGAGCCGGGCGGCAGCCGCGTCCCATGCGGCGGTGTCGCCGCTCGGGGTGTAGCGCCGGAGATGCTGTGTGGAGGCGATGAGCCGGCGCATCGCGCCCAGGTCGGACACCAGTCCGGCCGTTCTGGCCTGAATGAGGATGTTGCCGAGGGCGGTGGCTTCCGTGGGGCCGGCGATGACGGGGAGTCCGGTGGCGTCGGCCGTGAACCGGCAGAGCAGTTCGTTGCGGGAGCCTCCGCCGACGAGGTGGATGTGTGTGATGTCGCGACCGGCGAGTTCGGCCGCCCGGCGCAGGGTGCGGCGGTGGGCCAGGGCCAGGCTCTCCAGGATGCAGCGGACCACGGCGCCTCGGCTGTCCGGGACGGACTGGCCGATGCGGCGGCAGTGGTCCCGGATCCGTTCCGGCATGTCGCCCGGGGTGAGGAACTCGGGGTCGTCCGGATCGATGATCGCGCCGAACGGCTCGGCGCGGGCCGCTTCGGCGAGGAGCGCGGGAAGGTCTGCGGACCGGCCTTGCCTTTCCCAGGTCCGGCGGCACTCCTCCAGGAGCCACATGCCCATGATGTTGCGGAGGTACCGGACAGTGCCGTCCACGCCCAGCTCGTTGGTGAAGTTCGCGGCCCGGGAGTCTTCTGTGAGGACCGGGGCCTCCAGCTCGAGGCCCGCCAGCGACCAGGTGCCGCACGATATGTAGGCGAAGTGCGGCTCGGTGGCCGGAACGGCGGCGACGGCGGAGGCGGTGTCGTGCGAGGCGACGGTGACCACGGGGGTCCGGGCGTCGAGGCCCGTACCGGCGGCCACGTGCGGCAGGAGCGTGCCGGCCGGGTCACCGGGGCGGCGGAGCGGGGGCAGCAGAGCGGGGTCGATGGACAGCCGGTCGAGGAGTTCCCCGGACCAGGTGCCGGTGCGTGCGTCGAAGAGGCCGGTGGTGGAAGCGTTGGTCGCTTCCGCTCCGACGGATCCGGTCAGCAAGTGGATCAGCAGGTCCGGGATCAGCAGCAGGGTGCGGGCAGCCTGCAACTGGGCGCTGTCCGCGGCGGCGGCGAGCTGGAAGACGGTGTTGAACGGCAGGTGCTGGAGCCCGGTGGTCCGGTACAGCTCCTGCGGTCCGACATGCGGCCACACACGTTCGGCGGCTCCGTCGGTGCGGTTGTCCCGGTAGTGGTAAGGGGGGCCGAGGAGGGCGCCGTCGGCGTCGAGGAGCCCGTAGTCCACCGCCCAGCTGTCCACTCCGATGGAGATCACTCCGCCGGCGCGGGCGGCTTCCCGCAGACCGTCGAGGGTTCCCTGGAAGAGGGCGAGCAGGTTCCAGCGCAGCCCGTCGGGCAGGAGGACGGGGGTGTTGGGGAACCGGTGGGCCTCGCTCAGATCGAGGCTGTCCGGCCCGACTCGGCCGAGGATCACCCTGCCGCTGGTCGCCCCGAGGTCGACCGCGGCGAATGCGGAGGGAGAGCCCGAGGAGGTCGGGGTGCTGGTCACGTGGTGGTACCTCCGCTGTGCGCGGCAACGAGTGAGGACAGGAAGGGCACGGCATCGCGGGCCGGCGGCCCCGACGGGACAGAGCCGCGTGCGGCATCCGGCCGCCGGCCCGTGGTGCGCCCTGATGCCGCCGCGTCGGGCGCACCGGCATCAGGGCGGCTTCGGATCAGCGCAGGAAGGCCGCGGCGACGCCCGCGTCCACCGGGATGTGCAGCCCGGTGGTGTGGGACAGGTCGCCGCCGGTGAGGGCGAAGACCGCGTTCGCCACGTGTTCGGGCAGCACCTCACGCTTGAGAAGCGTGCGCTGGGCGTAGAACTCGCCGAGCTTGTCCTCCTCCACCCCGTACACGGCGGCCCGCTGGGCGCCCCAGCCACGGGCGAAGATGCCGGAGCCGCGAACGACTCCGTCAGGGTTGACGCCGTTGACGCGGATGCCGTGCTCTCCGAGCTCGGCCGCCAGCAGCCGCACCTGGTGCGCCTGGTCGGCCTTGGTCGCGCCGTAGGCGATGTTGTTGGGGCCCGCGAAGACACCGTTCTTGGAGGCGATGTAGATGATGTCGCCGCCCAGCTTCTGCGCGATCATCACGCGCGCGGCCTCGCGGGAGACCAGGAAGGAGCCGCGAGCCATGATGTCGTGCTGGAGGTCCCAGTCCTTGGCCGTCGTCTCCAGCAGCGGCTTGGAGATGGAGATGCCCGCGTTGTTGACGACCAGGTCGACCCCGCCGAAGGCGAGGACGGCCTCGCGGAACGCGGCGGCGATCTGCTCCTCGCTGGTGACGTCCACGGTCACGGCGACGGCCCTGTCCGGTCCGCCGAGTTCTTCCGCGACGGTCGCCGCGGCCGTGCCGTCGAGGTCGGCGACCACGACGCAGGCGCCGTCGGCGACCAGCCGGCCTGCGATGGCCCTGCCGATGCCGGAGCCGGCGCCGGTGACCAGCGCGACCCTGGTGGCCAGCGGCTTGGGCGCCGGCATCCGCCGGAGCTTGGCCTCCTCGAGGTCCCAGTACTCGATGCGGAACTTCTCCGACTCCTCGATGGGGCTGTACGAGGAGACGGCCTCGGCGCCGCGCATCACGTTGATCGCGTTGACGTAGAACTCGCCGGCGACGCGTGCGGTCTGCTTGTCCTTGCCGAAGGAGAACATGCCGACGCCCGGCACCAGGACGATCGCGGGGTCGGCGCCGCGCATGGCCGGCGAGCCGGCGACCGCGTGCCGCTCGTAGTAGGCCCGGTACTCGGCGCGGTATTCGGTGTGCAGCTCCGCCAGGCGGGCGACCGCCTGCTCGAGCGGCACGTCGGCGGGCAGGTCCAGGACCAGCGGGCGGACCTTGGTGCGCAGGAAGTGGTCGGGGCAGGACGTGCCGAGGGCCGCGAGGCGCGGGTGCTCGGCGCGGGAGAGGAAGTCCAGCACCGTCTCGGAGTCCGTGAAGTGGCCGACCTGCGGGAAGTCGGCGGACGCGATGGCGCGGACGTGCGGGGCGAGGGCAGCAGCGCGGACGCGCCGTTCGTCGTCGGGCAGCGGCGCGTAGCGCCCGGTCACCGGGCCGAAGGGCTCGGGGCGGCCCTTCTCTGCAAGGAACGCCTCGGCGGTGCGGATGATGTGGAGCGAGTTGGCCTCGCACTCCTCGGACGTGGCGCCCCATGCGGTGACACCGTGGCCGCCGAGAACGCAGCCGATGGCCTGCGGATTGGCCTCCTTGATCGCGGCGATGTCCAGGCCGAGCTGGAACCCGGGCCGCCGCCACGGCACCCACACGACCTTGTCACCGAAACACTCGGCGGTCAGCTTCTCGCCGTCGGCCGCACAGGCCAGTGCGATACCGGAGTCGGGGTGCAGGTGGTCCACATGGGCGGCGTCGACCAGTCCGTGCATGGCCGTGTCGATGGAGGGCGCGGCGCCGCCCTTGCCGTGCAGGCAGTAGTCGAACGCGGCGACCATCTCGTCCTCGCGCTCGACACCCGGATAGACGGCCTTCAGGGCGCGCAGCCGGTCGAGGCGCAGCGCGGCCAGTCCTTCGGCCTTCAGTGTGCCCAGGTCGCCGCCGGAGCCCTTCACCCACAGCAGTTCCGTCTCGCCGCCGGTGACGGGATCGGTGGTGGTGCCCTTGGCGGACGTGTTCCCACCCGCGTAGTTGGTGTTGCGCGGGTCGGAGCCGAGCCGGTGAGACCGCGCCAGGAGCCCGGCGACTTCAGGGTGGATGGCGGAGGCCATGATGCTTCTTTCCTTCGGGATGGGGTGACGAGGGAGGTTGCTCGAGGACGCCGACGGCGTCGGAACGGCGGCTACGCGCCCCAGCCGGCCTGCTCGCCGCCCACGCGCTCCGCGGCGATCCGCTCCTGCCAGCCGCTGGCGCGGTAGGCCGCGACCGGGTCGGGGTTCAGGCCCTTCTCCTCACGGACCTCGGCCAGCAGGGGCCGCACATCGGTGTTGTAGGCGTCCATCAGCACGGCGTTGGCCGCCAGGACGTCGCCCTCGGCCTGCGCCGCGGCCAGCGCCTCGGCGTCGACCAGCAGTGCCTTGGCGGTGGCTTCCTGGACGTTCATCACCGAGCGGATGATCGCCGGGATCTTCGCCTCGACGTTGTGGCACTGATCGAGCATGAAGGCCACGCCGGTGGCCGGGTCCAGGCCGCCGTTCTTGATGACTTCGTGCAGGATCCGGAAGAGCTGGAAGGGGTCGGCGGCACCGACCATCAGGTCGTCGTCGGCGTAGAAGCGGGAGTTGAAGTCGAAGCCCCCCAGCTTCCCCTCGCGCAGCAGCAGGGCCACGATGAACTCGATGTTGGTGCCGGGTGCGTGGTGGCCGGTGTCCACGACGACCTGCGCCTTCTCGCCGAGCTTCAGGCAGTGTGCGTAGGCGGTGCCCCAGTCGGGGACGTCGGTGGTGTAGAAGGCGGGCTCGAAGAACTTGTACTCCAGGAGCATCCGCTGGTCATCGCCCAGGCGCTCGTAGACCGCCTGGAGCGCCTCGGCAAGGCGGTCCTGGCGGGCCGCGACGTCGTCCTGGCCGGGGTAGTTGGTGCCGTCGGCGAACCAGAGCTTCAGGTCACTGGAGCCGGTGGCGTCCATGATGTCGACGCACTCCAGCAGGTGGGCCACGGCCTTGCGGCGCACGGCGGCGTCCGGGTGGCAGACACTGCCGAGCCTGTAGTCGTCGTCCTGGAAGGTGTTGGAGTTGATCGCGCCCAGTTCCAGCCCACGGTCCTTCGCGTGCACGGACAGGGCCGCGTAGTCGTCCACCTTGTCCCAGGGGATGTGCAACGACACCCGGGGGGTGACGCCGGTGAACTCGTGGACCTTCGCCGCGTCGTCCAGCTTCTCGCGCGGCGTGCGCGGCACGCCGGGCTGCGCGAACACCTTGAAACGCGTTCCGGAGTTGCCGTAACCCCAGGAAGGCGTCTCGACGCGCTGGCCGGCGAGTGCTGCTTTCACGGCAGTGATGTCAGGCATGTCCACCTCTAGATACGCAAGTTGCCCCGTCGCGGGAGCCCAGAGACCCAGTGACGTTGAATCGATTCAGGATGCCGCTGAAGCTAGTGCTTGACGCAGTTGCCGTCAAGGACTCCTGCCGCGCCTGTCGAACCCGATGCCGCCCCCTGGCCACACAGGGCCCCAGGAGACCCCACGGCGTAGCAACGTGCAGTTCACAGCCGTCTCCCACCGCCTCGACCGCTCCGCGTCGGGGAGTTCTGGCGACCACGTGGGGCTCAACCTCTTGACTGCCCGGACACGCTGGAGCTAGCTTCCGGGCAACCCCATTGAAACATTTCACAGCGGGGTGTCCGCTCGGCACACGTACTGGAGAGAACTCATGACTCATCCCGAACCGGAGACCACTCCGGTGCTCGCCCTGGAGGGAGTGAGTAAATCCTTCGGCGCCGTCCGGGCCCTGCGCGACGTCTCCCTGCGACTGTACGCGGGCGAGGCCCATGCCCTGGCGGGCGAGAACGGTGCGGGCAAGTCCACTTTGATCAAGACTCTCGCGGGCGTGCACCGTCCGGACACCGGTACGGTCCTCCTCGACGGCAAGCCGGTGGATTTCCACAGCCCGGCGGACGCCCGCGACGCGGGGATCGCGGTGATCTACCAGGAGCCGACGCTCTTCCCCGACCTGTCGGTCGCCGAGAACATCTTCATCGGCCGGCAGCCCCGCCGCTCGCTGGGCAGGGTGGACCACCGTGCGGTCAGGAAAGCGGCGGCCGACCTCTTCGCGCGCCTCGGTGTCGCCCTCGACCCCGACCAGCCGGCCCGCGGCCTGTCCATCGCCGACCAGCAGCTGGTGGAGATCGCCAAGGCCCTCTCCTTCGACGCGCGTGTCCTGATCATGGACGAGCCGACGGCGGCTCTCACCGGCAGCGAGGTCTCCCGGCTGTTCGGCGTCGTCAGGACGCTCCGCGAGCAGGGTTCGGCGGTGCTTTTCATCTCGCACCGCCTGGAGGAGATCTTCGAGTTGTGCCAGCGGGTCACCACCCTGCGGGACGGTGCCTGGATCGCCAGTGAGCCGCTCTCCGCCCTCGACGAGGACGGTCTGGTGCGCCGTATGGTCGGCCGCGATCTGGAGGAGCTCTATCCCAAGCAGGTCACCGAGATCGGCGAGGTCGCGCTGAGCGTGCGCCGGCTGACGCGCGAAGGCGTGTTCACCGACGTGTCCTTCGACGTACGCCGCGGCGAGATCCTCGGCCTGGCCGGCCTCGTCGGGGCGGGCCGCAGCGAAGTGGCCCGGGCCGTCTTCGGTGTCGACAGGTTCGACGCCGGCGAGATCGAGGTGCTCGGCCGCAAACTTCCTCCGGGTGCTCCGAGCCTGGCCATGGCCGCCGGGATCGCCCTGGTGCCGGAGGACCGCCGCGCCCAGGGCCTGGTGATGGACATGTCCATCGAGAGGAACATCGGCCTCACCGGCTTCGCGGCGACGTCCCGGGCCGGGCTGATGAGCCGGCGTGCCGAGCGCAGCCGCGCCGTGGACTGGGCGACCAGGCTCCAGGTGAAGTACGCGCGCCTGGCCGACGTCGTCGGGACACTCTCGGGCGGCAACCAGCAGAAGGTCGTACTGGCCAAATGGCTCGCCACGGCTCCCCAGGTACTGATCGTGGACGAGCCGACAAGAGGTATCGACGTCGGGACGAAGGCCGAGGTGCACCGCCTGCTGTCCTCGCTCGCAGCCGATGGCGTGGCCGTGCTGATGATCTCGTCCGATCTGCCGGAGATCCTCGGCATGGCGGACCGGGTCCTGGTGATGCACGAGGGCCGGCTGACCGCGGAGATACCTCGGTCGCAGGCGACCGAGGAGACCGTGATGGCCGCCGCGACGGGCCGCACCGACCGAGAGAGGAAGGCGGCATGACCATGACGGTCGAGCCGGTGCGACAGGAGGTCGCGCCCGAGTCCGTCGCCGCACGGCGGCTCGTGGACAAGATGTTCAAGGCACGCGAGCTGGCGGTCGTCGCCGTGCTGGTGCTCATGCTGGGCGCCACGCAGCTGTCCAACGGCGAGTTCCTGTCCCAGCAGGGCATCAAGGACCTGATGCTCAACGCGACCATCCTGGTGCTGGTCGCGGTCGGCCAGGCGATGGTGGTGATCACCCGCAACGTCGACCTGTCGGTCGGCTCGGTGCTGGGCATCTCCGCCTTCGCCGCGGGCCTCTTTCTCCAGGACGGCGGCCACCCGCTCCTCGCGGTCCTGCTGGCCGTGGGCCTCGGCGCGCTCTTCGGCGTGCTCAACGGGGCGCTGGTGAGTCTGGGCAAGGTGCCGGCGCTGGTGGTGACGCTGGGCACCCTCTACATCATCCGCGGCATCGACTCGATCTGGGTGGGTTCCCGCCAGATCACCGCGAGCGATCTGCCCGACACCTTCGTGGACTTCGGGCACGACGGCATCTCGGTGGTGCCCTATCTCGCGCTGCTCAGCCTGGCCGTCCTGGTCGTCGTCGCCTACTTCCTCCGCGGCTACCGCAGCGGACGGGACATGTACGCCCTGGGGTCCAACCCGGAGGCCGCGCGGCTCGCCGGTGTTCCGGTCCGGGCCCGCATCATGACCGCCTACGTGGTCTGCGGCGCTCTCGCCGGGCTCGCCGGCGCCCTGTACCTCGCCCGGTTCGGCAACGTCGACTCCAACACGGGCAACGGGTACGAGCTCATCGTGGTCAGCGCCGTCGTCGTCGGCGGCGTCGCCTTCACCGGCGGATCCGGCTCGGTCTACGGCGCCGCGCTGGGCGCCCTGCTGCTGACCTCCATCAACAGTGTGCTCCCCGCCCTGGGCGTGAGTTCGGTATGGGTCACCGCCATCAACGGCTTCCTGCTCCTGCTGGCCATCGCCGTCGACCGGATCCTGGCGCTGCGGGTGGCCGGCGCCCTGCGCAAGAAGGCCGCACAGACGAGGAGTGCCCGTCATGCCTGACAACACCGCCAAGTCCCCCGTACTCTCCCGCCTCGGCGGCGCGGTGCGCTGGGACAGTTCGGTCGGCGTGCTGCTGGTCGTCCTGTTGATCTGTTCGTTCTCCTTCGTCGAGAACTTCGGCAACGCGCTGAACGTGTCCTTCCTCATCGGCAACACCCTGCCCATCGCCCTGATCGCGCTGCCGATGGCAATGCTCGTGGTGTCCGGCGAGGTGGACCTCTCCGTGGCCTCCACCGCCGGCCTGTCCAGCGCGGTGATGGGCGCGCTGTGGAACGCGGGCATGGCGATCGAGACGATCATCCCGCTGTGCCTCCTGCTCGGAGTGGTGTGCGGTCTGATCAACGGACTCCTCGTCACCCGGCTCGGGCTGCCGTCGCTGGCCGTCACCATCGGCACGCTCGCCGCCTACCGGGGCATCGCGCAGATCGTCCTCGGTTCCGACTCCGTGACCGACTTCCCGGCCCAGTACCTCGACTTCGGAGCGGGGCGGTTCGGGGACACCTTCCTCCCGTACGCCGTCGTCCCCTTCGTCGTGCTGCTGGCGATCGCCGTCGTCCTCCTCCACGCCACGCCCGTCGGACGCTCCCTGTTCGCCATCGGCGCTTCCGAGGAGGCGGCCCGCTTCGCCGGCGTCCGGGTCAAGCGGCTCAAGCTGGCCATGTTCGTGTCCACGGGTGCGATCGCCGCTCTCACCGGTGTCTTCTGGACCCTGCACTACGCCAGTGCCCGCTACGACAACGCCACCGGGCTCGAGCTGTCCGTGATCGCCGCCGTGCTGCTCGGCGGTATCGACTTCGACGGCGGCAAGGGCACGATCGGTGGCGCCATCGCCGGTGTGTTCCTGCTCGGCACGCTGCAGAACGTCATGAGCCTGCTGAACGTCTCCGCCCAGTCCCAGATCGTGGCCACCGGAGTCCTGCTGGTGATCTCCGTGCTCGCTCCCCGGATCGGCCGCCAGGTCTCCCAGGCCCGGGCTCGCAGGAGAACCGCCGCGTCCCCACCGCCGGCGGTCCCGTCCTCGTAGCTCTTTGCCGCATCCCGGCTCCGGCCGGCCCCGCCCCGCTCTCCCTCCCGCACAGGTAAAGGAACGTCCCATGTTCACACCCACCGCCGGATCGCGTCGCCTGACTCTCGCGCTCGCCACCGTCACGGCCCTCGCCCTCGGTGCCACCGCCTGCGGCGGCACGACCAAGGACTCCGCGTCGAAGGACGGCGGCACCGCGGCCGCCGGCAAGGCCGACCCCAACGCGGAGACCAAGAAGGACCTCACCGTCGCCTTCCTGCCCAAGCAGGTCAACAACCCCTACTTCACCACCGCCGACAACGGCGGCAAGAAGGCCGTGGAGGAGCTGGGCTCGACCTACAAGGAGGTCGGCACCAGCAGCGGCACCGACACCGCCGGTCAGGTCAGCTACGTCAACACCCTGACGCAGCAGCAGGTCGACGCGATGGCCGTCTCCGCACAGGACCCCGGTGCTCTGTGCACCGCGCTGAAGCAGGCCATGAAGAACGGCGTCAGTGTCGTCACCTACGACTCCGACACCAACAAGGACTGCCGCCAGGTGTTCGTCTCCCCGGCCTCCGCCGAGGACCTCGGCCGCACCCAGGTCCAGTTGCTGTCCGAACAGATCGGAGGCAAGGGGGAGATCGCGATCCTGTCCGCAGCGCAGACCGCGACGAACCAGAACACCTGGATCGACTTCATGAAGGACGAACTGAAGAAGCCCGAATACAAGGACATCAAGCTCGTCAAGGTCGCCTACGGCGACGACGACGCCCAGAAGTCCTTCCAGCAGACCCAGGGACTCCTCCAGGAGCACCCGGATCTGAAGGGCATCATCTCCCCCACCACCGTGGGCATCAAGGCCGCCGCCCAGTACCTGTCCGGCTCCAAGTACAAGGGCAAGGTCAAGCTCACCGGCCTGGGCACCCCCAACGACATGCGCGCCTACATCAAGAACGGCACCGTCGACGCGTTCGAGCTGTGGGACCCGGCCAAGCTCGGCGCCCTCGCCGCCCACGCCGCCGTCGCCCTCGAATCCGGCCGGATCACCGGCGCGAAGGGCGAGACCCTCGCCGCCGGTGACCTGGGGACCTTCACCATCGGCGAGGACGGCGTCGTCTCCCCGGGCGAGCCGACCGTGTTCGACAAGTCCAACATCGACAAGTTCGACTTCTGATCCGTACGACAGGCTGTGGGGCCCCGGGACTCCCGGGGCCCCGCACCCGATGGCAAGGTGACTCGATGCAACGCGTCTGCTTCCTGCTGAAGGTCCGCTCCGAGAGGGTCGCGGAGTACCGCGACCGCCATCAGGACGTGTGGGCCGACATGCGCGCCGCGCTCCGTGAAGCCGGCTGGCACAACTACTCCCTCTTCCTGCGTGAGGACGG
Organism: Streptomyces sp. NPDC054847; assembly: GCF_053610925.1. Lineage (NCBI taxonomy): Bacteria > Bacillati > Actinomycetota > Actinomycetes > Kitasatosporales > Streptomycetaceae > Streptomyces > Streptomyces sp. NPDC054847. Next base: position 82,893 of record NZ_JBSGZJ010000002.1, read on the forward strand.
CCTGCTCGTCGGCTACCTGGAGACCGACGACTTCGAAGCCGCCCGCGCGGCCATGGAGGCGACCGAGGTGAACGCACGCTGGCAGGCCGAAATGGCGGAGTTCTTCGAGGAGCTCGAGGGACAGGCGCCCGACGCCGCCATGCGTCCTCTCACCGAAGTGTTCCATCTGGCGTGATCCAGGTCCTGGCTCCGTAGGATGAACGTTCCCTGTCGGACCCATTCGAGGACGGGGATGAAACAGCAGGAGACACACATGACGGACTCCATGCCGACTGTCGGCATCAAGGACGTGGCACGGGAGGCGGGGGTCTCCGTGGGCACGGTGTCCAACGTGCTCAACCAACCGAGCCGCGTCTCGCAGCAGACGCGGCGTCATGTGGAGCAGGTGATCGCGCGGCTGGGCTACGTGCGCAGCGAGTCCGCCCGTCAACTGCGGGCCGGGCGCAGCCGCGTGCTGGCGCTCCTCGTCCTCGACATGGGCAACCCCTTCTTCGTCGACCTCGCCCGCGGGGCCGAGCGAACGGCCCGGGACGCGGGACTCGCGGTCATGGTGTGCAACAGCGGGCAGAACGCCAAGGAGGAGGCGGAGTACCTCGACCTCTTCGCCGAACAGCGGGTCCGGGGCGTGCTGGTCACCCCTGCCGACCCGAGCGGGCAGAGCCTGCTCAGGTTCCGCCGGCACGGCATCCCCTACGTCCTCGTGGACCGGGTGGCGGGGGACGCGGAGGGCTGCTCGGTCTCGGTCGACGACGTCGCCGGCGGCGCGCTGGCGATCCGCCACCTCACGGGCGCCGGTCACCGCTCCATCGCCTTCATCAGCGGGCCGCCGCACCTGAAGCAGGTGCAGGACCGGCGGACGGGGGCGCTGGACGCTCTGGCTCAGGCCGGTCTGCCGCCCCAGGCGCTCCAGGAGGTGCCGACCGAGCGCCTCGACGTGGCCGCCGGACGTGACGCGGGCGCCAGGCTGCTGGGCCTGGCGGAACGGCCCACCGCCGTCTTCTGTGCCAACGACCTGCTGGCCCTCGGTGTGCTCCAGTTCATGTACACGGCGGGCATCAAGGTTCCAGAGGAGATGGCCATCGTCGGGTACGACGACATCGAATTCGCCGCCGCGGCGACCGTTCCGCTGACCTCCGTCCGGCAGCCCGCCCGCACGATGGGCGCCATGGCGGCCGGCCTCCTTCTCCAGGAGACCGGTGATCAGGCGGACGAGCACCGGCACGAGCACGTGGTCCTCCAGCCCGAGCTGGTCGTCCGCGGCTCGAGCCTGCCGGCGCGCTGACGCCCCTGGGCATTTTCACGGGTCACGGCCGACGCATCCGGTCGCGACGCCGGCGGATGGAAG
>NZ_JBSGZJ010000003.1:0-60048 GCF_053610925.1 Streptomyces sp. NPDC054847
GGTCCGGGGGCGGAGCCCCCGGTTACGCACCCGCCGCGTCCAGCGTCCGCGTCAGGGCGTCCAGCTCCTCGCGCAGCGCGCGGATCCGTGCCGGTGTCAGCCCCGTCGCCTCCGCGATCCGCCGCGGCATGCCGAGTGCCTTCTCGCGCAGCGTGCGCCCCGCCTCCGTCGGCCGGGCCGTCACCGAGCGTTCGTCCTCCGTGCTGCGCCGGCGTTCCACGTAGCCCGACGCTTCGAGGCGTTTCAGCAGGGGGGACAGCGTCCCGGAGTCCAGACGCAGGTGTTCGCCGATCTCCTTGACGGGCAGTTCGCCGTGTTCCCAGAGGACCAGCATCACCAGGTACTGCGGATACGTGAGGCCGAGGTCCTTCAGGACCGTGCGGTACACGCCGTTGAACGCCCGGGACGCGGCGTGCAGCGAGAAGCAGATCTGGTGTTCGAGGCGGAGGAAGTCCTCGTCCGGGACGTCCGCCAGTGTCTTCTTCTCCATGCCCCCACCCTACCAAGCGGCGGCCAATTAAGTTGTGCTCAATTTAATTGTGTGCTTTGATTTGGGTCATCGGTTCCCGACCACGACGAAGAGGGATGCACCCCATGGACGCCATCTACACCGCTGTCGCCACCGCCAACGGCCGCGAGGGCCGTGCCGTCAGCTCCGACGGCCAGATCGACCTTCCGCTCGCCTTCCCCGCGGCCCTCGGCGGCAACGGACAGGGCACCAATCCCGAGCAGCTCTTCGCCGCCGGGTACGCCGCCTGCTTCGCCAGCGCCATGGGCGCCATAGGCCGCCAGGAGAAGATCGACGTCAAGGACGCCTCCGTGACCGCCGAGGTCAGCATCGGCAAGGACACCGACGGCGGTTTCGGGCTGTCCGTGATCATGCGTGTCGAGCTTCCCGACCACCTCCAGGGCGAGGTCGGCGAGGAGCTGCTGAAGAAGACCCACGCGTACTGCCCCTACTCGAAGGCCACCCGCGGAAACCTGCCGGTCGAGATCGTCGTCGAGTGACACCGTCCGGTCGCCCCGTGTGATCACCCCTGGCCGGGCCCCGCAGTTTCCGCGGCGCCGTGACCGCCCCGGCGGCCACGGCGCATGCTGGAAAGGGCGGGGAAAAGGTGCTCGGCCCCGTGATTGCGCTTAGCTTGGCGTGGACCGGACCCGCACAGCAGCCGCGCTGTCGTGAGCAGCGTCCGAAGGTGGTGAAACCGTGTCGGATGCCGACGCCCCGAACCACGCCGCACCCGCGGGGGACACCCTTGCCGCGGCCCTTCTGGAGGTGCTGTTCGCCAGATCGGCGGGTGCCCTCCATGTGCTCGACGACCAGCTCACCGTGGTCCGGGCCGACGGCCCGGACGCGGCGGGGGACGTCGCGGGCGCCTTCCTGGGCCGGCCGTTCACGGAGGTCTACCGGCTCGACGAACCCCACGCGGCGGAGAGCCTGCTCCGGGAAGTACTGATCAGCGGCAGGCCCGCCACGGAACAGGTGTTCCGCGGTCGCCGCGTCGACGAGGAGGGCCCCGCGCGCAGCTTCCTCATGGAGGCCTACCGCCTCGACGACTCCCGCGGCCGTCCACTCGGGCGGGTGCTGGCCTGTATGGCCGATGTCACCCAGCGTGAGAAGGCCCGTAGGCGCAAGGCCGCCCTCGCCGCGGTGCGGGAGGCCGTGGGCCGGACGCTTGACGTGACGGCGACGGCGGAGGCGTTCGCCGGCGCCGTCGTACCGGCGTACGCCGACATCGCCGTGGTCGACGTGCTGGACGACGTACTGCGCGGCACCGTCCCCCTCGCAGGTCCGCCGGAGCGGGACGTGCCGCTGCGGCGGGCCGCCTTCCGCAGTTGCGACGAGGCCGCGGTGCCGGCGCGGCCCGTGGGCGACGTACGGGGCCTGGCCGACCTCACGCCGTACGGCAGGGTGCTCGCCGACTTCCAGCCGCGGCTCGTCGCCCTGGACCGCGACGCGCCCTGGCTGAGGGCGGACCCCGGCCTCGCCCGGGCGATCCGCGCGTCCCGCGCCCGTTCCATGATCGTGGCGCCGCTGTCGGTGCGCGGTGCCCCGCTCGGGCTGGTCACCCTCTACCGCTGCGACGACGCCGAGCCGTTCGAGGAGGCGGACCGGACGCTGGTGCTCAGCCTGGCCGCCCACACCGCGCTCAGCATCGACAACGCCCGCAGGTACGAGTACGACCACACCGTCGCCTCCACCGTCCAGCGCCGCCTGCTGCCGCCGAGGACCGCCGCGGGACCGGCCGTCGAGACCGCGCACCTGTACCTGTCCGGGCACAGGAGCGGCTGCTGGTTCGACACGATCGGCCTGTCCGGGGCCCGGACCGCGATGGTCGTGGGCAACGTCAGCGGGGAGGGCATCGAGGCCGCGGCGGCGATGGGCCAGTTGCGTATGGTCATCAACGCGCTGGCCGCCCTGGACCTCGAGCCCGACGAGCTGCTGGCCAGGCTCAACGACACCGCCAACCGGCTGGCCCGGGAACGCGCGGCGCTGCCACCGGGGGACCCGCTGCACCGGCAGCCCTTGACGGCCACCTGCACCTACGCCGTGTACGACCCCTTCACCCGCGTCTGCGCCGTCGCACGCGCCGGACACCCGGCGCCGCTCGTCGTCCGCCCGGACGGCAGCACGTCGACACCCGACGTGGCCGAGGGGCCGATGCTCGGCTCCTTCGACACCGCGCCGTGCCCGGTCACCACCGTCACCCTCGAAGAGGGCAGCCTGCTCGCCTTCTACACCGGCGGGCTCGATCACGACGGGACCCTCGCGAGGCCCGCCAGGAAGGCCCTCGCCCACCCGGACCACGAACTCGCCGAACTCTGCGACGCCGTCGCCTACACCCTGCCGGCGGACGCGGGCCCCGAAGGGATCGCACTCCTCCTCGCGCGTACGGGCAGCGTCGTCGCGGACCATGTGGCCGAGCTGGAACTGCCGCACGAGCCGACGGCACCCGCCCTCGCCAGGACCTTCGCCCGAGATCTCCTCGGCGCCTGGGGCGTCGACGACGAGACGGCCTTCGGCACCGAGCTGATCGTCAGCGAGCTGGTGACCAACGCCGTGCGCTACGGAATGCCGCCGCTGCGGCTGCGGATCATCCGCAGCGACACGCTCACCTGCGAGGTGCACGACGCCAGTTCGGTCTCCCCGCACCTGCGCCACGCGCGCACGGTCGACGAGGGCGGGCGGGGACTGTTCATCGTCTCGGAATTCGCCGGGAACTGGGGCACCCGCTACACCGGCGGCGGCAAGGTCCTGTGGACCGAACAGCCCTTGCCGCCACCGGACTGACTCCGGCGGACCTCAGTCCCGCGCGCGGCCCGGGACCGTGCCGCTCAGGACCACGGTCCGGTGACCGCGAACGTCGTGCCGGGCGTGTAGCAGTTCACGTACATCGTCTCCCCGTCCGGCGAGAACGCGACACCGGCGAACTCGCCGTACTCGGGCTCCTCGGGCGTTCCGATGTTCTGCGCGTTCCTGGCCGCCGGGTAGACGCGGCCGCGCCGGGTGACGCCGTACACATGCTGTTCGCCGCCGCCGTCCTCGCACACCATCAGGCCGCCGCTGGGCGCCAGGCAGATGTTGTCGGGAGACTCGCCGGGCAGCTGGATGTCCGTGTCGGGGCCGAAGACGATGACCAGGGTGAGGCGCCGCCGGTGCGGTTCGTACTTCCACACCTGACCGTAGTGGTCGCCGGCGGACCCTTCCGAGCTGCGGGCGTAACTGGACACGAAGTACACCGACTTCCCGCCCCAGTAGCAGCCCTCCAGCTTCTGGGCGTGGGTGATGCCCTTCGGCCCGAAGTCCTGGAGCCTGATGGGCGTCTCCTTCGCCTGGCTGTCCGGTACGGGCGCCCATTCGACCCCGTCGAACGAGGCGCCGGTCTCCTGGATCCCGGACAGGTCCGGCACGCCGGGCACCCGCATCGCCTCGAGTGCGCCGCCCGCGCGGAGCGAACCGGTGCCGCCCAGCGGCCTGTCGGGCAGGAATCGGTAGAAGAGGCCGAAGGGGCGCTGGAAGGCGTCCTCCGTCTCGTACACGATGCCGGTCCGCGGGTCGACGGCGATCGCCTCGTGCTGGAAGCGGCCCATCGCGGTGAGCGGCACGGCGCCGGTGCGGTGCGGATCGGCGCCGTCGACCTCGAAGATGAAGCCGTGGTCCTTGGTGTAGCCGTTGGTGCCGGCCCGGTCCTCGTTCTCCTCGCAGGTCAGCCAGGTGTTCCAAGGCGTGGGCCCACCCGCGCAGTTGACGGCGGTGCCGGCGACAGCGACCCGCTCGGAACGGACCTCGCCCCGGCTGTCCAGTTCGAGCACCGTGCAGCCGCCCTTGGCCGCGGGGTCGTAGGTCAGGCCCGGGACAGTGGGCACGCCGATCCTGCCGGTGTGCCGGTTCTCGTGATTGCGGACCAGGTGGGTCCGTCCGCGACGGCCGGCGAACGCGGCCATGCCGTCGTGGTTGCCGGGGACCGGTCCTTCGCCGGAGAGCAGTGGCTCGCCCTCACGGGACAGGACCTTGTAGCGGAAGCCTCTGGGCAGATCGAGCAGACCGTCGGGATCGGGGACGAGCGGGCCGTATCCGGCGTGTCCACGGGCGGCCGCGGTGCCGGCGAAGAGCTCGGAGAACGCACCGCTGAAGAGAATCCCGGCACCGACCGCACCGGTTCCGGCCAGGACTTGACGTCGTGTTGCGGACATGAGGCAACTCCCTGCTGGGGGCACCCCCATGCCGAGGCGATGGGGGAGGACAGGTGACCCGCACGTGTGTATCACGCAGAAAACCCGACATGTAACCGTGCGGGCCCCTGTGCCTCGAGGTGTCGGTGTGTTAGACGAGCGACGCCGAGAGGGTGATCGTCGTGCCGGTCAGGGCCTGGCTGACCGGGCAGTTCGCCTTGGCGTCCTCGGCGGCCTTGACGAAGGCGGCCTCGTCGAGGCCGGGGACCTGGCCCTCGACGGTGAGGTGGATGCCGGTGATGCCCTCACCGGGCTGGAAGGTCACCTCGGCCTTGGTCTCCAGGCGGGCCGGCGGGTTGCCGGCGCCGGCGAGGGCGTGCGAGAAGGCCATGTTGAAGCAGCTCGAGTGAGCGGCCGCGATCAGTTCCTCCGGGCTGGTCCTGCCGCTCTCGGCGGGCTCGGTCCGGGCGGCCCAGGTGACCGGGTACTCGCCGACGCCGGACGAGTCCAGGGTGACGACACCCTTGCCCTCGAGGAGACTGCCTTCCCAGACGGTGTGAGCCTGACGCGTGGTGGCCATGATGGTTCCCTTCAGATCGGGTTACGGCCCCAAACCTACTGCGCCACCAAGGCCTTCGCGTCGCGTGCCAGCGCGGTGAGCCGGGAGATCGCCCGGAAGTACTTCTTCCGGTAGCCGCCGTTCAGCATCTCGTCACTGAAGAGCTTGTCGAACGGCAGGCCGGACGCGAGCACCGGCACCTCCCGGTCGTAGAGCCGGTCGGCGAGCACGACCAGCCGCAGCGCGGTCGACTGGTCGGGCACGGGCCGGACGTCGGTGAGGCACACGGCCCGCAGCCCGTCGGTCAGCGCTCCGTAGCGGCTGGGGTGCACCTTCGCGAGATGCTCCAGCAGATTCGGGAAGTCGTCCAGGGACGCGTCCTTCGTGGCGTACGCGGCCTTGGTGACCTGCTCGTCCGAGTACGGGGGAGGGGCCTCGGGGAGCCCGCGGTGACGGTAGTCCTCGCCGTCGATCCGCAGCGGGCGGAAGTGCGCGGACAGGCCCTGGATCTCCCGCAGGAAGTCGGCGGCCGCGAAGCGTCCCTCGCCGAGCTTGCCCGGCAGCGTGTTCGAGGTCGCCGCCAGTGCCACGCCGGCGTCGACGAGCCTGCCGAGCAGCGTGGAGACGAGGACGGTGTCGCCCGGATCGTCCAGTTCGAATTCGTCGATGCACAGCAGCCGGTGCCCGCTCAGGGTCTGCACGGTCTGCTGGAAGCCGAGCGCCCCGACCAGGTTGGTCAGCTCGACGAACGTGCCGAACGCCTTGAGCGCGGGGTCCGCCGGGGTGGCGTGCCACAGCGATGCGAGCAGGTGCGTCTTGCCGACGCCGTACCCGCCGTCGAGATAGACGCCGCGGGGACCGGCCGGAGCCGCCGGGGCCTTCCTGGCGAACCAGCGCCGCTTCCCGCCGCCGGCGGGGTGCGCCGTGCCGAGGCCCGCGGCGAAGTCGCCCAGCACCTTGACCGCCTCGGTCTGGCTGGGCTGGTTCGGGTCGGGCACGTACGTCTCGAAGCGGACCGAGTCGAAGCGCGGCGGCGGCACCATCTCGGCGACCAGGCGGTCGGCCGGGACGTGCGGCTCGCGGGCGCACAGCGACAGGGGAACGGCTTCGGTTATCGGGCTGGTCGGCACAGTAACCAACTGTAAGGGCCTGCTCCGCGGATCTTGCCCAGGGCCCCGGCTGCCCCGGCCGGGGCGGGTCCGCGTGCCAGACTGCACCGTATGCGACGCCTGTTCCCTGTGACCGACCAGACAACCGCGGCCGCCGACCGGGAGTGGTCGCTGGACGACCTCGCCGACGCCTACGCGTATCCCGAGCGGGGCGCGGCCGCGGGCGGCGAGGAGGGTGCCCACGGCAGCCCGGGGCACGGGCCGGCCGAGGCGCGGAGCGCCGGCGCCGGCGTGTGGCTGCGCGCGAACATGGTCTCGTCCCTGGACGGCGCCGCCCAGCACGAGGGCCGCTCGCAGCCGATCTCCTCCGACGCCGACATGCGGATCTTCGGAACCCTGCGGGGCCTGGCCGACGCCGTGGTGGTGGGCGCGGAGACGGTGCGTACGGAGGGCTACCGGCCCGCCCGGGCCCGTGACGCCTTCGCCGGGCGCCGGGCCGCCTCGGGCCAGAGCCCCGCCCCGGCGATCGCCGTGGTCAGCGCCTCGCTGAATCTCGACTTCTCGCTGCCGCTGTTCACCGAGCCGCTGGTGCCGACGCTGCTGCTGACCGGAGCGGCGGCCGCGCCGGAGCGCGTGCGGGCGGCGGAGCGGGCCGGAGCGGAGGTCGTCGTCGCGGGTGACGGGCCGGGTGTGGAACCGGCCAGGGCGGTGCACGCGCTCGCGGAGCGCGGCCTTGTGCGGCTGCTGACGGAGGGCGGCCCGAGGATGCTGGGTCAGTTCGCCGCCGCCGGGGTACTGGATGAGCTGTGCCTGACGGTGTCGCCGACGATGACGGTGGGGGACGCCCAGCGCATCGCCGGGGGACCGGTGCTGCCGGATCCCGCACGGTTCGCACTGGATTCCGTATTGGAGGAGGCGGGCTTCCTGTTCACGCGGTACCGGCGGCTCTGAGCCGGTGTTTTCCGGATCGGCTCCGGAGGTGACTTCGGGCAATTAGCGGAACTTACCGTTCCACTTAGCGTCCGACGGGCACACTTGATTGCGCACCCCGTGCGGGCACGGGGAAGGACGGTTTCCGCAGTTTCCGCAGAAGGGCTCCTGAGGTGTTCACAAGCGTATTGATGATCGAGAAGCCCCTGACCTCGGAGGACGTGGAATTCGTCACCACGCTGCACGGAGAGGAAGACGCCTCTTTCATCGTGCTGATGCAGCCGCGTGGTGATCAGGCCGACGTCCTGCTGCGCGCCATCGACGACGTGGCGATCGGCGATCTGAAGGACGCGGTACGGGAGGGCGAAGAGCCCGAGGGCGCGGAGGCCAAGGCACCCGCGCAGCGCGCACTGGAACACTCGCTGGCCGCCCTGCGGGCGGCCGGCTGCGAGGCGGTCGGCCACCTGGTGGAGGACCACCCGCTGGACAAGCTGAAGTCGGTGGTCGACGAGGCGGACGCCGACGAGGTGATCGTCCTGACCGAGCCGCACTACGTGGAGGAGTTCTTCCACCGCGACTGGGCCTCCAGAGCCAGGCACAAGGTGGGCGTGCCGGTGCTGAAGCTCTTCGCGCACAGCGAGTGAGCGGTGAGCGGGTCCGGAGCGCAGGGCCGCAGGCAATAGGGTGGGCAGCCGCACGTAGTCGTACATCTTGGGGAGAGAAGACCATGGCACCCGCCGTCCCTGGCGCGATGGAACGCCCGCACTTCATCGGCATCGGCGGAGCCGGCATGTCGGGCATCGCCAAGATCCTCGCCCGGCGCGGCGCGAAGGTCGCCGGCAGCGACGCAAAGGAATCGGCGACCGCCGACGCCCTGCGCGCGCTCGGCGTCACCGTGCACATCGGGCACGCGGCGGAGCACCTCGCCGACGACGCCACCAGCGTCGTCGTCTCCAGCGCCATCCGCGCCGACAACCCGGAGCTGGTGCGCGCGGCCGAGCTGTCCGTGCCCGTCGTGCACCGCTCCGACGCGCTCGCCTCACTGATGACCGGCCTGCGCTCGATCGCCGTCGCGGGCACCCACGGCAAGACCACCACGACGTCGATGCTCGCCGTCGCCCTGACGGAACTGGGCCTCGACCCCTCGTACGCGATCGGCGGCGACCTCGACGGGCCCGGCACCAACGCGCGGCACGGCGACGGCGACATCTTCGTGGCGGAGGCGGACGAGAGCGACCGCAGCTTCCAGAAGTACGACCCCGAGGTCGCGATCGTCCTCAACGTGGAGCTGGACCACCACGCCAACTACGCCTCGATGGACGAGATCTACGAATCCTTCGAGACCTTCGCCGGCAAGATCGTCCCCGGCGGCACGCTGGTGATCTCGGCCGACCAGGCCGGAGCCGTCGAGCTCACGGGCAAGGTCCGCGACCGCTCCTCGGTGAAGATCGTCACCTACGGCGAGTCGGAGACCGCGGACGTCCGCGTCCACAAGATCACCCCGCGCGGGCTGACCAGCGAGGTCACCGTCCTGCTGGACGGCCGTCTGCTCACCTTCACGGTCTCCGTCCCCGGCCGCCACTACGCGCTCAACGCGGTGGCCGCTCTCGCCGCCGGTGTCGCCCTCGGCATCCCGGCGCACAACCTGGCCTCCGCGATCGGCGCGTACACCGGCGTCAAGCGCCGCCTTCAGCTCAAGGGCGAGGCGGCCGGCGTCCAGGTCATCGACTCGTACGCGCACCACCCGACGGAGATGACCGCGGACCTCGAGGCCATGCGCGGCGCGGCGGCCGGATCCCGGCTGCTGGTCGTCTTCCAGCCCCACCTGTTCTCGCGCACCCAGGAACTGGGCACCGAGATGGGCCAGGCGCTGGCCCTCGCGGACGCCTCGGTCGTCCTCGACATCTATCCGGCCCGTGAGGACCCGATCCCCGGCATCACCAGCGAGCTGATCACCGACGCGGCGCGCGCCGCCGGCGCGGACGTCACCGCCGTCGGCGACAAGGCCGCCGTCCCCGAGGTGATCGCGGGAATGGCGAAGCCCGGAGATCTCGTTCTCACCATGGGCGCGGGCGACGTCACGGACCTCGGTCCGGACATCCTGGCCCGCCTGTCGAGCTGAGGAGGCGCGTTTCATGGCGTATGACGTCGAGAAGCCGGACGAGCAGTGGCGTGCGGAACTGACCCCGGGCGAGTACGCGGTGCTGCGCCAGGCAGGGACCGAGCCCGCCTTCGTCGGCGAGTACACGGACACCAGGACGGCCGGCGTCTACTCGTGCCGGGCGTGCGGTGCGGAGCTGTTCCGCTCCGACACCAAGTTCGAGTCCCACTGCGGCTGGCCGTCCTTCTACGACCCGAAGGACACCGACGCGGTCGAACTGGTCCCCGACACCTCCCACGGCATGGTCCGCACCGAGGTGCGGTGCGCGCGGTGCGGATCGCACCTGGGCCACGTCTTCGAGGGTGAGGGCTACCCGACCCCGACCGACCAGCGGTACTGCATCAACTCGATCTCGCTGCGTCTGGAGCCGGACGAGGCGTGAGGTGAACGGCACAGGGCCCGTCGGCACGCGCCGACGGGCCCTGTCGCGTATGCGGAGGGGTCAGGCTCCGACGACACCCGACTTGGCGATGGTGATCTTGGCCGAGGGGGTGCCGGAACGCGAGCCCAGGCCCTCGATCTTCTTCACGACGTCCATGCCCTCGACGACCTCGCCGAAGACGACGTGCTTGTTGTCGAGCCAGTCGGTGACGATGGTCGTGATGAAGAACTGCGAGCCGTTGGTGTTCGGTCCCGCGTTGGCCATGGAGAGCTGGCCGGGCTTGGTGTGCTTGAGCTGGAAGTTCTCGTCGGCGAACTTCTCTCCGTAGATGCTGCGGCCGCCCGTGCCGTTGCCGGCGGTGAAGTCGCCGCCCTGGAGCATGAAGTCGGGGATGACGCGGTGGAAGGAGGAGCCCTCGTAGCCGTAGCCGTGCTCGCCCGTGGCGAGCTCGCGGAAGTTCTTGGCGGTACGGGGGACCACGTCGTCGAAGAGTTCGAAGACGATCCGGCCCGCGGGCTCGTCGTTGATGGTGATGTCGAAGAAAACGTTGTTGGCCATTATTTCATCCTGGCATCCGGGGCCACCCGAATGCACATCCGCCCCTCCCATCAGCGGCCCGAACTCATCCGGACGCCGAGACCAGACCCGTCTCGTACGCGATGATGACCAGCCGTACCCGGTCCCTGGCATCGAGCTTGGAGAGCAGACGGGTCACGTACGTCTTGGCGGTGGCGACGCTGATGAACAGGGTCTCGGCGATCTCCGTGTTGGACAGCCCGCTCCCGACCAGCGTCAGCACCTCCCGCTCGCGGTCGGTGATGCCGGAGAGTTCACGCTTGCTTCCGGCGCCCGCGGGGCGCCCGGCGAACTCGCGGATCAGCCGGCGGGTCACGGCGGGGGCGATGAGACCGTCGCCGGCGGCCACCACCCGCACCGCCGCGAGGATGTCGTCCAGGGCCATGTCCTTGACCAGGAAGCCCGCCGCGCCGGCGCGCAGCGCGCCGTACACGCATTCGTCGTCGTCGAACGTCGTCAGGACGATCACATGCGTCCCGTCGAGCCGTTCGACGATCTGACGTGTCGCCTCGATGCCGTCCGTGCCTGGCATCCGGATGTCCATGACGACCACGTCGGGGCGCAGCTCCTCGGCGAGTGCGACGGCCTCCGCGCCGTCACGGGCCTCGCCGGCCACCTCGATGCCCTCCGCCTCCGTGATCACCATCTGAAGCGCCGCGCGGACCAGGGGCTGGTCGTCGGCGAGTACGACCCTGATGCTCATCGGACACCTGCCGGCACGGGCAGCCGGGCGGCGACCCGGAACCCGCCGCCGGGGCAAGGGCCGGCGGAGAAGTCGCCGTGCAGCAGGCCCACCCGTTCCCGCATCCCGACGAGGCCGTACCCGGTGTCCGCCGTCGCGCCGTGGCCCCGGCCGTCGTCGACGACCTCGATCGACAGCTCGTCCTCCCGCTGCTCGACGGTCACCCGGCAGGACCGGGTGCCCGCATGGCGCACCACGTTCGTCACCGACTCCTGGACGATGCGGTACGCCGACAGGTCGACCTCCGGCGGCAGCGGCCGCTGACCGCCCACCCTGCGCACCTCGACGCGGACACCCGCCGCCGTGGTCGCGGCCGCCAGCCCCTCCAGGTCCGCGAGCCCCGGCGTCCCGGCCGGCCCGTCCCCCCGGCCGCCGTCGACGGACTCCGCCTCGCGGAGCGCGCCGAGCATCCGCCGCAGCCCCGCCAGCGTCTCCCGGCCGGTGTTCTCCACCTCGCCCAGTGCCTCCTTCGCCCGCTCGGGCCGGCTGTCGATGACGCGCCGGGCCGCGCCCGCCTGGAGGGCGATGATCCCGATGCTGTGGGCGACCATGTCGTGCAACTCCCGTGCGATGCGCAGCCGTTCGTCGGTGACCGCCTGGGCGGTGGCCCGGTCGCGCAGCTGCTCGGCGTGGACCCGTGACTGGTGCGCCGACGTGCCCATGAGCCAGGCGACGACAGCCGTCAGCGCCACGGCCAGCTCCGCGGAGGTGCCCGTGTTCCAGCCGCTCAGCCACCGCGTGGCCAGAAAGCCGGCCAGCACACCCAGCGCCATGACGAGGGCGATCCCGCCGGTGCGGCGCGGCCGGGCGGCGGCGATGACATAGAGCGCGACGTCGACGGCGAGGAACTGGGCCAGCGGGATCTCGCCCACGCTCAGCGGCAGCGTCCCCAGCGCGGACGCGGCCAGCAGCCGGCCGACCGCGGCGAGCGGCCGGCGGCTCAGCAGGCGGCTGCCGTCCAGCGCCAGGGCAGTCGCCAGCGCCAGTTGGATGAGGCCGTCCCACCGGTAGATGAGCACTCCGGCCAGCACCGAGGGTTCCTCCTCGCCGGGCAGCCGGAGCCGGACGAGGAACGTGAAGACCAGGCCCGCGCACCAGGCCAGTGCCGTCCAGGCGCCGGGCGGCGCGCTCGACCACGACTTCGGGGGCCAACTGCCCTCGGGCGGGCGGGAACGCGGTGTCGCGGACATGGCGTGATCGTAGACGGAGGTCCCCCGGCCCGGAATCGGACCGCGGGTGTACAACCACGGTCGACGCGGCACCGCCGCGAATGCCCGCCCCGGCCCGATGCCGGACACGGCCCGGCCGGGGGAGCGTTGGCACATGATCGAGGTCAACGAACTGACGAAGCGTTACGGCGGTACGACCGCCGTGAAGGACCTGACCTTCACCGTGCGCCCGGGCCGGGTCACCGGGTTCCTCGGCCCCAACGGCTCCGGCAAGAGCACCACGTTGCGGATGGTGCTGGGCCTGCACGCCCCCACCACCGGCACGGTCACCGTCGACGGCCGGCCCTTCCGGGACAGGCGGCGAGGACTGAGGCACGTGGGCGCGCTGCTCGACGCCGGCCAGGTGCACGGCGGGCGCAGCGCGGCAGCCCATCTGGCGTCGCTCGCCCGGTCCAACCGCATCCCGCGCGCACGGGTCGACACGGTCCTGGAACAGGTCGGCCTCGCCGGCGCCGCGCGGCGGCGGATCGGCGGCTACTCCCTCGGGATGCGGCAACGGCTCGGGATCGCCGGAGCGTTGCTCGGCGACCCGCCGGTGCTGCTCTTCGACGAGCCGCTCAACGGGCTCGACCCGGAAGGCGTGAAGTGGGTGCGCGGGCTCTTCCGGGAACTCGCCGCCGAAGGTCGCACGGTGTTCGTCTCCAGCCACCTGATGTCCGAGATGGAGCACACCGCCGACGAACTGGTCGTCATCGGCCGGGGCGAGCTCATCGCAGCCGAGAGTCTCACCGCTTTCGCCGCGCGGGGCAGCGGCGCCGGCGTCACCGTCCGCACCCCCGACGGCGACCGGCTGACCGCCCTGCTCACCGCGGAGGGCGCGACCGTCCGCGCGGACGGCGAGGTGCTGAGGGTCACCGGGGCGACGGCGGCACGCGTCGGTGAACTCGCCCTCGACCACCGGATCCTGCTGCACGAGATCACCACCCGCAGCGCTTCACTGGAGGACGCCTTCATGGAACTCACCGCCGACAGCGTCGAGTACGCGGCAGGAGAGACCCGATGACGACCGCACTCGCACACCCCACGGCGGAACCCCGCGCCCGCTTCGTCGACCTCGCCGCCGCCGAGTGGCTCAAACTGTGGTCGCTGCGCTCCACCGGTTGGAGCCTGCTGGTCGCCGCGCTGGCGGTCCTCGCGTTCAACGCGGGCAAGGCCTGGGACAACGTCCGGTACTGGCCGGAGGGCGAACCCGGATACGCGGAGCGGTTCATCGCCGACGGCATCCCGCTGATGCACGCCTTCACCACCGACGCGGGCACGGTCATGATGCTGGCGGCCGGCGCGTTCGGCGCGCTCGCCGTCACCGGCGAGTACAGCACCGGGCTCGTCCGCACCACGTTCGCGGCCGTCCCCGCCCGCCGGTCGGTGATGGCGGCCAAGGTCTGTGTCGTCGCTACGGTCATGGCGGTCTTCGGCGCGGTCGTCGCCGCGGTGTCGTTCGCCGCCACCCAGGCGATCCTGTCCACCGAGGACGCCGGCGTCACCCTCGACCACCCGGGCGCCCTGCGCCTGGTCGTCGCCTCGGCGTTGCTCGCCCCGGTGGCCGCACTCGTCGGGGCCGCGCTCGGCACACTGATCCGGCACGGCGCGGGCGCGGTGGTCGGCAGCGTCCTGATCCTGCTGCTGCTTCCCCTGGTCCTCGACGAGGACCGCCACTGGTCGGCCGTCCTCGCGCACGCCATGCCCTACGTCGCCTGGATGCGCCTCGGTGACAGCGCGTACCACCCGGGCGCGGTCCCCTACCCGTGGACGACCGGCGGGGCGTGGACCGTGTACGCGCTCTGGGCGCTCGCGGCGGCCGCGGTGACGGTGACGACGGTGCACCGCCGCGACCAGTGAACCGTACGGTCCGAGACCGTGACCGTGTGCGAAGCTGCGGCCATGACTGTTGAACCGAGCGCGTACGTCAGGCGGTTGCCCATCGGGGAGCGGATCCCGTTCCCGTCCGAGGGCATACCGTTCTGGGAGGTCTTTCCTTACGAGGGGGATCTGAGGATCAAGGTGCTGGACGAGCCGACCCTGCCGGAGCCCCCGCGTCACGGTGAGGCGGGGGCCGAGGAGTGTGCGGCCTGCGGGAGCCCGGACACCGAGTTCCTGTGGACGGACGCCCACTGGCGGCTCAGCGCCGACCAGGAGCCGGGCGCCCTCCCCGCGACCGTACTGCTCCAGCCGCGCGGCCACTACGACCTGCACGAACTGCCGCCGGAGCGGGCGGCCGAGCTCGGCGGGATGCTCCAGCGGGTGGAACGCGCCATCAAGTCGCTGGGCGGTGTCGCCCGGGTCCACGTCAACAAGTGGGGCGACGGGGGCGCGCATCTGCACATGTTCCTGATCGCCAGGCCGGAGGGCATGATGCAGATGCGCGGCACCTGCCTGCCGCTCTGGGACGACGTCCTGCCGAAGGTCCCCAAGGACGTCTGGCAGGCCACCAACCGCCGGATCGCCGAGGCGATGGCGAAGGACGGCGGCAGCGCCCACGTCTGACCGCCGCGGGGCGGGGCCGGGACCACGTCACGTCACGCAGAAGGGGCAGGCGGCTCCTCGGGTACCACCGGCTTGTTCGCACAGTCGAAGGCGTCCGCCACGACCTTGGCGGAGTGCAGCAGATGCGTGAGATGCACCCGGGCGTCGGTGTCACCGGTGAGCGTGTCCGTCATCAGTCCCTCGATCGGGACCTCGCTCTCCTGCCGCGCGGGCGTGCCGGCGATCTTGCACCGTACGTACACTCGGTAGCGCGTCGCTCCGTCGGCGTCCTCGCCATGGACCAGTCTGACATCGGGATTGACCTCGGTCACGGTCTGCGCGGGGCTGACGTCCGACGCCTTGTCGAAGGGCTCGTCGAAGGGGAAGTAGGAGGGCCCGTACCGCACTTCGAACAGCCCGGCGCCGCCGGTCGCCCGGCAGAGGTCCGCCCGGAGGAACGTACGGGCTCCGCTGTCGTCGGGGCCCCAGTTCGCCACCTGCCGGTGGAACAACGAACGCGCCTTCTCCAGATCGTCGCCGGCCTCCGGGCGGGCCTTGCCGCCCGTGCGTTCCTTCAGCCACGCCGTGCCGGCGTCCCCCAGCAGCGCGTCGCAGGCGGAAGCGCCTGCGGTGGCCGGGGGCGGGTCCTGAGTGTTGCCGTCCTCGCCGGCGGTGCAGGCACCCGCACCGAGCAGGACGACGGCCACCGCGGCCGCCGTGAACCGCCGTCGCACCATCACCACCCCCGCGCCGCTTCCGTGCCGCCGAGCCGGCCGCCGTCGTTGTAGCGGCCCTCCGCACGCTCGGCCAGTCTCCGGATGTCGTCGTCACTCATTCCCTGCGCCTCGGCGTAGTTCAGGAGCGGTGTCATGGCGTTTCTGCTTCCGTCGTACTTCGCCTTGTCGATGCCCGCGACCGAGTCGTCGAAGTTGTCGAACTCGTGGTCCTTCAGCCACTGCATGGTGTCCGTGGAGACCTGCGTGTTGATGGCCCCGCCGACCGTCTCGATGGCCAGTGGCACGGCGACCATCGCCAGCGGGCCGGTGGGGACGATCAGAGCGGTGGCCGCACCGACGCCCACACCGACCGCGGCCTCGGCCGCGAACTTGCGCCACTCGCCCTGCTTCTCCAGCTCGAGATTGCGCTGGTCCTTGTCGTCGGCGAACTCCTTGCCGATCGCCTCGGCCCGGGCCTGGTCCAGCAGACCGTGCATCCTCGCGCTGTTCACACCGGCGTCGAGCGCGTCCGACTGGTTGCCCTGGGCGGCCATCGAACTCGTCCCGTAGACCTGCTGGGCGGTGGCGACCGTCTCGTACGAGCCCTCGTCGGAGGCGAGCGCCCGCAGGAAGTTCTTGCTGCCCGTCTCACCGAAGTCGCGCAGGCGCTGCTCCTCGAAGTTGTACAGACCGTCCCTGCCCGACGCTGCTCCGGTGCCGCCCCAGTCGGCCATCGAGTAGTTGAGGCTGTCGATGTGGCCGGCCGCCATGTTGGCCAGGCTGTCGCGGATGCCGTCCTGCTTGTCGATCACGTCGGCCGACTTGTAGTGGTCCACGACCCGGTCCATGAGGAGGGTGCGCTCCTCGCGGGCGGCGATGGCGTCCGCGCTGTCGAGGGGCGGGATCGACGGGGTCTTGTCGTCGTACGCGTACCCGAGCGTCCCCGCTTCCAGGGCGTGGCCGAGGTTCTTGAACCCCGTCGTCTTGCCGTCCTCGTCGGTCGGCCACTCGCGCGCGCCCTCGCCACCCTTCTCGACGAGGTAGTCCCAGTTGCTCATCGCGTCGTCGCCCTTGCCGGACGATCCGTCGAAGAACTTAAGGGACGCCTCGGGGTTGTGGCCGAGTGCTTCCATCAGGTCGGCGACCGGGTCGCTCTCCGGCTTGGTGGCGCCGGGCGGGTAGGAGAGCTGCGCCGGGTCCCAGTGGCTGTTCCAGAGCTGGCCCGGGCCGCCCAGTACGGGGTCGTCCGACTTGCGCTCGAACTCGAGCAGCCGGGTGCCGTACTTGTTGAGGAAGTCGGTGTCCCACTTTCCTTCGGTCATCAGGGGGCCGAGGACCTTGAAGCCGTACGGGGCGCTGGGGATGCCGCTGCTGGACTTGATGTGGTCGTCGCCCAGTTCGATCATCCGGTCCTTCCACTGCTGCATCTCAGGGGAATCGGACCGGCTGGCGTTGGCGAGGGTGATGCCGAGATTGTCCTGGACCTTGGCGAGGATCTTCGCGCGGTCGCTGCCCGGTTCGGGCGTGCGTCCCTGCCCCGGGTCGGCGATGCTGCGCCAGAACTCGAGGGTGCCGTCGGCGCCCAGCTTGGTCGCGAACCGCTCGGCGAAGGCCGGATTGTCGCGGTGGTACTTCGCGATCTCGTTGAACCGCTTCAGCTCCGCGTCCGTCAGCTGGTCGCCCTTGCCCGCGAGCTCGACCATCGCGTCGGCGTCCTCGATGCCCTGCCGGCGGTCGGCGTCCTTGAGCCCGCTGTAGCCCTGCTCGTCGAAGTCGTACTTGCTCTGGGCGTGCTTGCGCAGCGCACGCGCGGCGATCCGGTCGGTCTCGTTCGCCGCCTCCAGGATCTTCGCGATCTCGGCCGCGGCGCTGTCGACGACTTCCTGGCTCGGCTGCTCCTTGGGGCCGCCCTCGACCTCACGCGGCGGGCCGGAGTACATCGCGGTGCCCTTGGCGTCGATGTGGATCCACTTCTTGGCCCATTTGTCGATGGCGGCCTTCAGGTCGTCCTGGTTCTTCTTCAGGTTCGTCGCGGCTTCCTGAAGGATCTTGTGGATGCTGCGGGCCTCGATGACCATGTCGTCGAACTGGCGGGCCGTCGTGGTGGTGAACTCCTTGGTGACGGTGGCGTTGTCGCCCTTCCAGTCCGCGGCGTTGGCCTTGCGCTCGAAGTCGGCCGCGTTGATGCCGCCGTCGCCCCCGTCGGCGAGAAGGACGAGTTTGTCCAGCATCTGCTTCCACTGCGTGACAGCCGTGTTCAGCTTGCCGAAATTCAGGTCCTGCAGTTCCTGGCACGTCACCATGTCGTGTTCCCGATTCCCCGTTGCCCTCGTGGTGTGCTGCGGTCTACTTGAACTGGTCGTAGATACGCGACACGGTCATCGTCCTGCCGCCGGCGTCCTGCATCCCCAGCACGATCTTCTTCTCCTCGGCCCCGTGCGTGGAGCGCGAGTGGTCGAGGTGGTTGGAGATGTGGCCGCAGGCTTCCCTGAGGGTGCGGAGCTTGGTGTTCCAGGCATCGTGCACCTCGAGCAGACCGGCACCCATGTCCAGACCGCTGTTGAAGAGGTCGTTGGACGCCTCGAACGTCGCCACGCGGGCGTGGTCGCCGTCGGTCGCCAGCTGCCCGTGCAGCGAGCGAGCCATGTCGCCCAGTTTGCCGAGCACATCGTCGTAAACGGTCAGGTCGGCACCCGAACCGGAGCCGGACGCGGCCAGCTGATTGAGCCGTGTGTGCGTCGAACCTGACGCAGGGGAAGCGGCTTTGGCCTGCTCCCACTCGTCCCATGCCATGGTTGGGCCCCCGCCGTGTCGCTCGATGATCTGTTGTGTCCTTGCATGACCGTACTTGGCCCACCGTAGTCAATTGCCGACTGCAAAGGGCCGGTGGGCGGTACCGCCGGAGAGACATTCACGAAGATCCCACAATCGGACCGGCGCGCCGTCCAGCCGGCGGCCCGACGGCCGGCGTGATGTCCGATGCACCGGGCCGAGGCGGAGTACCTTGCGGCCGGGGGCCGGGGAAAGGGCTCGTTCGTGTCCGGCCGCACGATGCCGACCTGCGGGCAGGGATGCGTGGGCACCGACGGGCAGGGACCTGGCCGAAGCGACGGAGAGCGGGGGAGCGGGGCATGGGCGCCGGGCGGCGGTCGCTGGGGAGGCGGTTCGGGTGGCTGTGGGCGGCGTACGGGGTCAGCACGTTCGGCACGTGGCTGGCGTTCGACGCGTTCGCCCTGATCGCGATCCTGGCCCTGGACGCCGGGCCCACCCAGGTGTCACTGCTGGCGGCCGCAGGCCTGGCGGTGGGCGTGGTCGTCGCGGTGCCGCTCGGGCCGTGGGTGGAGTTCCGCCGCAAGCGGCCGGTGATGATCACCATGGACCTGCTCCGGTTCACGGCGCTGATGAGCATCCCCGTGGCGTACGTGCTCGGTGTGCTCAGCCTCGTCCAGCTCCTCGTCGTGTCCGTCGTCGCCGCCGCGGCGGACATCACCTTCAACGCGGCCGCCGGCGCGTGTCTGAAGGCGCTGGTACCGCAGCGGGACCTGCTCGTCGCGAACGGGCGGCTGGAAGCGACGACATGGACCGCCACCATCGTCGGACCTCCGCTCGGCGGGGCCGTGATGGGCCTGTTCGGCCCGGTGACGTCCCTGGCGGCCAACGCGGTCAGCTACCTGCTCTCGGCCGTGGGCGTCCGTGCGATCGGCGGTGGCGAGCCCCGGCCCGCGCGCACCGACGCATCGCCACGGCTGCGTGGAGCCGACCTGTTCGCCGGATGGCGTCACATCCTGTCCGACCCGGTACTGCGCCCGCTGTTCTTCAACACCACCCTCGTCAACGGCCTGGTCATGGCGACCTCGCCGCTGCTCGCCGTCCTCATGGTCGGCCGTCTCGGGTTCACGCCGTGGCAGTACGGCCTGGCCTTCGCGGTGCCCTGCGTCGGCGGCCTGATCGGCTCCCGGCTGGCCCCTGGTCTGGTCGCGCGGTTCGGGCAGCGCAGGGTCCTGCTCACCGCCGGGACGCTACGGGCGTGCTGGTCGGTCGGGCCGGCCTTCGTCGGCCCCGGCGTCGCCGGGCTCGTGCTCGTGATGACCGTCGAGTTCGGTCTGATCGCCTGCATGGGCGTCTTCAACCCGGTCTTCGCCACCTGCCGGCTCGAACGGACCCCGTCGGACCGGGTCGCGCGCACTCTGTCCGCGTGGTCGGTCACCAGCAAGGCCACCATCGCGGCCCTGACCGGACTGTGGGGCCTGCTGGCCGCCGTCACGAGCCCTCGTACCGCGATCGCCGTCGCCGGTCTTCTCATCCTGGCCACGCCGTTCCTGCTCCCACGGCGCGTCCCGGGGGCGGATCCGGTGCAGCCGGCCTCCGCGGTCGGGGAACGCCAGGCATGAACCGCCCCTGGGTGGCGGCCCGGTGACGTCCGGTCAGCGGGATGCCGGGCCGGGGTGCCCCGGAGGGCGGACGGGCGGGCCCAGTTGGGAGGGCGACCGCGCGCCCGAGGCCCGCACGCCGGTCGGCGGTGATCGGTGAGCCACGCGCCGGGCTGAATTCCCTACATTTCCCATCGATTTACTAGGGAAGCATTGACGGCCCGCCCGGCGGGTGCGCAGGATGATGCACATGTCCCCCACGCAGCAGCGACTCGTTCGTCGTCGGCATGTCGACTTTGGTCACGTCGCAAGCGCCGCCTGCTGTCGCCGGTAAGGCCGCGGCTCACACGTCGCGCGTGCCCTCCGCTCCTTCTCTTCCGCCCAGGTGATCAGGCGCCCACCCACCGCGCCAGGCGGCCTGACGCACCCCAGAAGGACGACCGCCATGACCGCGGCACCTCCGGACCAGGCCACTCCATCGGATTCCCCCTCCCCGGCATCCGCATGGCCGGCATCCGGGCCTACGGCCACGTCGGCGACCGCCGCACGGTGGACCTTCGCATCGCGCGCCTGCGCCGCAGGCTCCGCACGGCTCACCGACACCGGCTCGTCACCGGCCGGCGTGTGGGCCCCACGTACGTGCCCGACCACTTGGAACACCCCGGCACCGCACCCTGCCGACGACCTCGAGGAGACCACGACCATGGGCGTTGCCACTGCGCCGTCCGGCGCCGCCACGGAATCCGGCCGGACCGGGCACGACCGTGCGCACTGGCTGCGCGTGGCCCGCGAGACGGCGGACGACCTGGCCACGGACGCGGTGGCCAGGGAGCAGGCAGGCAAGGTTCCGTTCGACGAGGTGTCCCGGTTGCGCGAGTCGGGACTGCTGACACTCCTCGTACCGGCAGAACTGGGGGGAGGGGGCGCGGACTGGCCCACCGCATACGCCGTCGTCCGGGACATCGCCGCGGCCGACGGCGCGATCGGCCAACTGCTCGGCTGTCACTACTTCCTGTCGTGGAGCGCCTGTCTTCTCGCCGAGCCCTCTCCCGCCGCTCGGCTCCAGCAGAAGTCAGCGATGGAGCAGTGGTGCTGGGGCGGTGGTTTCGCCCGTCAGGAACTGCCTCTGACGCTGAACGAGACGGCCACCGGTTTCGTGCTCGACGGACGGCAGAGTTACGCCACTGGGGTCCTGGTCGCCGATCGTCTCGCCGTGCGGGCCGTACGGGCCGACACCGGCGAGCCACTCGCCGTCGTCGTCGATCCCGCCCGCCGCGGCGTGGGGATCGACAGTGACGCCCACACGTTCGGCCAGCGCCTCGCTGCCGGGGGCAGCGTGGAGTTCGACCGTGCACCGGTCGCCGCCGACGACATACTCGGCTCCCTGGCCGTGGATGAGGAGGTCCTGTCGCCCCTGGCCGCGCTGGCATCGCCGATCGGGCGTCTCCTCTCCGTGCAGCTCCGTCTCGGCATGGCCGAGGGAGTGCTCGCCGAGGCCCGTGAGTACAGCAGGGCAGGCCACTCACGCCGGCACCCCGCCTGGCCGGTCGGCTCCCCCCAGGACCCGCAGGTGCTGACCCTCTACGGCGAACTCACTGTCCTGACCCGCTCGGCGTCCGCGCTCGCCGATGAAGCACGGGAAGCCGTGCACGGCGGACTGGCACGAGGAGAAGACCTGACCTACGACGAGTACGTGGAGATCTCGGTCCTCGTGGCCATGGCCGAAGCCGCATCGTCCAGGGCTGTGGAGGAGTCGACCGCCCGCGCTCTCGACATCATCGGACCCCGCTCCGCGTCCTCGCGGCTGGGCTTCGACCGCTTCTGGCGCAATGCCCGGACCCACACCTTGCACGAGCCCGTCGCCCATCGGCTTCGCGATGTCGGGGACTACTTCCTCAACGGCGCGCACCCTCCGTTCGTCCCGCCCGTCTGACCGTGCGATGCTGCTCGAATTCTCTGGCCGGCCAGGGACGAGCGGCATTCACCACCATCCGGCATCCAGGCGATTGTGAACGCCACACTTCACCCACATGTCGAGTGGTTCAGAATATGAGATGTCCGCGCAGGGCGCATTGACTCGGCCGAATTTCGCTGTGATTCTCATAAACGTGAGCAAGTCCGAGAACCTCGCCGCGCGCCTGCACGTCGATCTGCGACGCCAGGCCAGCGCCATCTGTTCCGTCCACCGCTGAAAGCGCTGACGGGCGCCGGTCTCGCGCTCTGTTTCCCCAGTCGGCCACCACGGCCGTTCCCGTATTGCCGACGGATTCCTGGCAGGCATTCCCGGTGGGTGCATTTCTCCTTTCGGGGCCGCCTTGCCTGCGCCCGATTTCCGAGCGTCCCGGTCGGTCACTGGGGCTCCTGCCGTCAATTGCGCCTGGTCCTGTCAGTGCGAAAAAAACCTTTTCCAGCCGCACCCGCGGCGGTCCGAGGACGCCCCGTACCCGTCACCTCCTGACGGCCTCGGTCACCTCCCCGCTCCCCGCTGATCACCTCGTGAAGGGAACACCCGCCCATGACCACCAGCACCGGCTTCGACATCCGCAGGATCGGCGGCCGTATCGGCGCCGAGATCCTCGGCGTCGACCTCTCCGCCGACCTCGACCCCGCCGTCGTCACCGAGATCACTTCCGCGCTCCTGGAACACAAGGCGCTGGTCTTCCGCGACCAGAACCTGGATGACGCGGGCCAGCTCCGCTTCGCCTCCCTGTTCGGCGAGCTGACCACCGCCCATCCCACCGTGCCTTCCGTCGACGGCCAGCCCCGCATCCTGCCCGTCGACGGCGACGAGGGCATCCGCGCCAACCACTGGCACACCGACGTCACCTTCGTCCGTACGCCCCCGAAGGCGTCCACGCTGCGCAGCATCGTGGTCCCGCCGTACGGCGGCAATACGCTCATCGCCAACGCGGCCGCCGCCTACCGGGACCTCCCCGAGCCGCTGCGTGAGCTGGCCGACAAGCTGTGGGCCGTACACACCAACGACTACGACTACGCCGCCCCGAAGAGCGAGGAGGCGGCCGAGCACCGCAGGCGGTTCGTCTCCCGGAAGTACCGCACCGCCCACCCTGTCGTCCGCGTCCACCCCGAGACCGGGGAGCGCGGGCTGTTCATCGGTGGCTTCGCCCAGAGCATCGTCGGTCTCGGGCCTTCCGAATCGCGGGATCTGCTGCGCATCTTCCAGTCGTACGTCACCCGCCCCGAGAACATCGTGCGCGTGGCGTGGACGCCGGGCGACCTCGTCCTCTTCGACAACCGCATCACCCAGCACTACGCCCCCGACGACTACGGCACCCTGCCGCGCCTGCTCCACCGGGTGACCGTCGCGGGCGACGTCCCCGCTGCTGTCGACGGCACCCTCAGCCACGTCGTCGAGGGCGACGACGCCGCCCACTACACCCCCGCCGCGGCCTGAGCACGGGGCCGCCGGGCAGGAGCACGTGCCCGGTGGCCCCCGCGAGGGACACCGGCCGAGGCCGTACGGGACAATGTGCGCATGCGGATCTCAGCCAGGGCGGACTACGCGGTACGCGCCGCACTGCAGCTCGCCGCGTCAGGGGACGACGAGCCACTGAAAGCAGAGGCCATCGCCGACGCCCAGGACATTCCGCACAAATTCCTCGAAGGCATCCTGAACGACATGCGCCGGGGCGGCCTCGTCCTCAGCCGGCGCGGCGGCAACGGCGGCTACCGACTGGCCAAGCCCGCCGAGTCCATCAGCATCGCCGACGTCATCCGCGTGGTCGACGGACCGCTGGTGTCGGTGCGCGGCGTCCGCCCCCCGGAGCTGTCCTACACCGGCCCCGCCGAGTCGCTGCTCCCCCTGTGGATCGCGCTGCGATCCAACGTGCGCGAGATCCTCGAGGGCGTGTCGCTCGCCGATGTCGCAACGGCCCGACTCCCCGCCGACGTATCGGACTTGACCAAGCCCCCCAGCGCCTGGATGAACCCCTGACACACTGGGCCGATCACCATGTTCCCGAGGTGAGGCAGCGGAAATTGGGCTGCGGCGAGGCGTCCGGCCGCTCACACTGGGCGGGCCCCGATCTTCCGAGTTCCGAAGGAACACCTCCGCGTGCAGGCAGCCGTCACCGTCACCCCCGCCCAGATACCCGAACTGCTGCTCGGGCTCGCCACCGTGCGGCCCGTGTTCCTCTGGGGAGCGCCCGGGATCGGCAAGTCGTCGCTGGTGCGGCGGTTCGCCGACTCGCTGGGGCTGGAGTGCGTGAGCCTGCTCGGGACGCAGCTCGCCCCGGAGGACCTGATCGGGGTGCCGCAGATCCGCGACGGGCGGTCCGTGTTCTGCCCGCCGGAGGCCATCGCACGGGACGAGCCCTACTGCCTGTTCCTCGACGAGCTCAACGCCGCGAGCCCCGACGTGCAGAAGGCCTTCTACTCGCTGATCCTGGACCGCCGGATCGGGTCGTACGAGCTGCCCGCCGGGTCCATCGTCATCGGGGCCGGCAACCGGGCCACGGACAACGCGCTGGCGAGGCCGATCGCGTCCGCGCTGGTGAACCGGCTCACGCACGTCCATCTCCAGGCGTCGGCGGCGGACTGGCTGGTGTGGGCCGGCGAGCACGGCATCCACCCGTGGGTCACCGACTATCTCACCGACCGGCCGGACCACCTCTGGTCGGCACCGCCGAAGACGGAGGAGCCGTTCTCCACGCCCCGCTCCTGGCACATGCTGTCCGACGCGCTGCACTCCTTCGGACCGGGCATCGACGAGAACACCCTCAAGGTCGTCGTCCACGGCACCCTCACGCCCGCGCACGCCGTCTCCTTCTGCGGCTACGCGAAGATCGTGCGCCACACCTTCGGCATCGAGGCGATCCTCAAGGGCGACGCCTCATGGCCCGCGCGGCTCGAGGACAGGGACCTGCTCTACTACCTGGCCGAGGCGTTCCGGGGGCGGCTGGTGAAGGAACTTCCCCGGCAGAAGGAGCATGTGTCGCCCTCACTGCGGCAGACCGCCTACCGCGCCAAGTCGCTGCTGGTGCAGCTCGCGGAGATCTCCGTCGAGGTCGCCCAGACCGTCATCGCCGACGACGCCGACGGACAGCCGGTACTGCCCGCATGGTTCCTCGTCGAGGCCGCACGCGACATGCCGCGGCTGGTCGAGGCCCGGCGATGAAGGCCGCCGCCGGGCAGAAGGGCGCCGCGAAGAAGGGCGACAAGCCCGACCCCGCCACCGAGGCGTTCGCGGCGGGGCTCGCCATGGTCAAGCGCAACCCGGCGTTCGCCGCCGTCGAGGCCGACTTCTGCCGGCAGGGCAAGTGCGCCGCCACCCCGGCCGGCGGACTGGCGGCCGTCGACTCGAACGGCGTCGTGCACGTCCACCCCACCAAGCGGGCGCGCCCCGAGGACTGGGCCTGGACGCTCGCGCACTGCCTGCTGCACCTGGGCTTCGGCCATGTGCCGGCGGCCAAGGACAGGATGCGCGAGCAGCCCGACAAATACGATCTGGCGGCCCGCTGCACGGTCGTCAACCGCTTCCTGCTCACCTTCCCGGTGGGCAGCCCTCCCGGCGACGCCCCCGAGACGTACCCGGGCGGTGACGAGGAACTGCTCGCGGCACGCTGGCGCCGCGACGGCATCCCCGCCGCCTACCGGCACTGCGGCACCGCGGGCGAGCACCCCGACCAGGTCCTCACCACCTGGCGGGCATGGGACAACACCGCCGTGCCCGACTGGGAGACCGCCTTCGCACACGCGCTCACCCGCAGCGTCTCCGCCGCCATGGACGTGGCGGGCGGCCGGCGCGACCGGGTCACCGGCGAGCGCCTGCCGCAGCGGCCCTGGGACCGGGCGCTGAACTGGTTCGTCTCCTCCTATCCGCTGCTCGGCGGGACCGCGGCCGGCCTCACCGTCGTCGCGGACGCCGAACTCGCCCGTGCCCAGGACATCTCCATCGCGGCCGTGAGCTCCGCCGCGGGCGAGATCTACATCAATCCGCTGCGGACCTTCACCGACGAGCAGTGGCGGTTCATCCTCGCCCACGAGATGCTGCACGCCGCCCTGCGGCACGGTGAACGCCGGGGCATGCGCGACCCGTTGCTCTTCAACGTCGCCGCCGACTTCGTCGTCAACGGCTGGCTGGTGGAGATGCGCGTCGGCGAGATGCCCGAGGGGCTGCTGTACGACCCGGAGCTGAAGGACCTGTCGGTGGAGGAGGTCTACGACCGCATCGCCACCGACCTGCGCCGCCGCCGCAGGCTCGCGACCCTGCGGGGCAAGGGCGTGGGCGACATCCTCGGCGACCCGTTGCCGCACGCGGCCTCCCGCCCCTACGCCGACCTGGACGACTTCTACCGGCGCGGTCTCGTCCAGGGCTTCGACCTGCACCAGTACGGGGGGCGCGGTCTGCTGCCCGCCGGGCTGGTCCAGGAGATCCGCGCGCTGGCCCATCCGCCCGTGCCCTGGGACGCGCGGCTCGCCCGCTGGTTCGACGAGTACGTGCCCCGGCCCGAGCCGGTGCGCTCCTACGCCCGCCCGGCACGACGGCAGGCCTCCACCCCCGACATCCCGCGCGCCGGGCGGTACTTCCCGCAGGAAGAGGTCCCCCGCTGCACCTTCGGCGTCGTCCTCGACACCTCCGGCTCCATGAACAGCGCGCTGCTCGGCAAGGCGCTCGGCGCCATCGCCTCGTACGCGGAGGCCCGCGACGTGCCGGCCGCCCGCGTCGTCTTCTGCGACGCGGCGGCGTACGACGCCGGATACGTGCCGCCGGTGGAGATCGCCGGACGGGTACGGGTCCGCGGACGCGGCGGGACGGTGCTCCAGCCGGGCATCGACCTGCTCCACCGGGCCGGCGACTTCCCGGCGAACGCGCCGGTGCTGGTCATCACCGACGGTTGGTGCGACACACTGCGTATCCGCCGCGAGCACGCGTTCCTGATCCCGCAGGGGGCCTCGTTGCCGTTCACGCCCAGGGGGCCGGTCTTCCGCCTGACGTGAGGAGTCCCGGTGGCGGGAAGGCCGTTCGCCGGGGCGACGGAGATCCGGGTGGGGCCGGCGCGGATGCGTGGGTGCGGGGGCGCGTGGGCGGGAGCAGGCGCGGGCGGCCGGTGCGCACTCATCACCTCCCGGCCGCAGGCGATGTCAGAGGACGCCGCCCGCCTCGTCGTGGAACACCTCCGGCCAGTAGCGGTAGTCGTCGGCGTCCTTCGCCGGCAGGCAGGCCACCGGGTCGACCGATGCGAGGACCTCGGCCATGGTGTCGGCGAGCTGGTGGTAGAAGTCCTGGGTGAAGTCGTGCTCCTGGTCCAGCCGTTGCTCCCGGTTGTACATCCACATCGTGAACGCCAGCGTCGATATGTCGGCGTTCACCGGAGTCGTCGTGTCGTCGCCGTACTCGCGGTACGAGAGCAGGCCGGTGCGGCCGTCGATCAGGACCTCGAAGTCGTGGACGAGACTGCCCAGGGTGATCAGTCTGTCCGCGTCGGCCGGCAGGCGGGAGCGTGCGTCGTCTGCGGGCGACGTGTGTTCCGTACCGGTCCGGGCTTCTGCCCCGGTCTCCGCCTCCCTCTCGGCCAGTATGCGCAGCAGGTCGTCTTCGCCCCACAGGCCGAACATGAGCTCCACCTTGGGGAGCCCCACCTCGGTGAGGAACCGGCGCGTCGGCTCGTGGGTCAGGGCATCGGGCAGGTCGGCGGCGTCGACGCGCACCATCTCCTCCGCCCCGAACTCCTCGTCCAGCAGTCCGTCCGGCAGGTCCAGCAGCAGGCCCTGTCCCGGCCCGGCGGCCAGAGCCAACGGCCGTATCGTCGAGGCGATGCGCCACACCGCCGGGATCTCGTGGTCCCAGCCCGATCGCGGTCCCGCGCTGCCCCAGTCGCCGTCGTCCCAGTCCTCCTCGGCGAAAACGGCCGTCAGCAACCGCTCGGCCTCCGGCACCACTTCGGGCCCGGTCCGGCCGGCGAGAACGGCGAACCGGCCCCGCATCGCCCGGAAGTCGTCCACGTGCGCGAGGAACCGCACCAGGGCGTCGACGGACGGCGCGAGCGGGATCACGTCGATCAGACGGGGGGAGTCCTCGAAGAGATACATGGTGAAGACGCGGCCCGTGGCGCCGTCGAGGACGATCTCCTGGGCGTCGTAGTCCTCGCACCGGAGGTGACCGATCAGCACAAGGCCCGCGATGTAGGGGTCGAGCTCCGCCCGGTCCGCCCCCTCGGCCAGCAGATCCGGCACGGGCACCGCGCCCGCCCCGGCCGGCGGGGTGAAGCGCATCAGCCCGTGGTCCGCGGGCAGACCGGGGCCGGTCAGCCGGAGCCGGGTCGCCTCGTGCGTGACGGACGGATGGAGCGCATGCGCGGGCACGCTGACGCTGGTGGTCGCGGACATGGTTCCCCCGTGGTGCTGTGCCGTGATCTCCCTACGACCACCACGATAGGAGGCACCACTGACAGCGGTATCCGGCAGCGGGGTCAGCCCTGGGCGGCGAACGCGACGAAGCCCGTCCAGGAGCCGGGGGAGAGAGCGAGCCGGGGGCCGTCGATGACCTTGGAGTCCCGGACGTGGACGGTGGTGGGGCAGGCCGCGACCTCGACGCAGGAGTCGCCCTGCGTGCCGCTGTAGCTGGACTTGCGCCAGGACAGGGCGACTTCGACGCAGGAGTCGCCGTCGCCGCCGCTGTAGCTGCTCTTGAACCAGGCCAGTTCGGGGGTGCTCATACCGCTCCTCGCATTCGCTCCAGCAGGCCTACGGAATGTGCGGGGGTGAGAGCCTGCGAGCGCAGTTTTGCATACCGCTGAAGCAGGATGCTGACCTGTTTCGGGTCTGCGATGAGCTGGCCCGACTGTTGCCCCTCCGAGTAGGCGAGCCACTTGTGGTCCGGAGTCTCGAGGAGTTGCATCGGACCGTCGAGCCCTGCGTGTTGGGACTGCTGGGCAGGCATTACTTGGATCTCGACATTACGCAGACGGGCGTGATCCAGCATGTGCTCGAGCAGACTGCGGGTCACTTCGTTCCCGCCCAAACCACGGGTGATCACCGCTTCCTCGATGATGAAACTGAACGGCACGTTGGGCTTCTCGCGGAACAGATGCTGTCGGCTCGTGCGGGCGCAGACCTGTGCCTCCAACTGTTCGTCGGTCAGAGGCGGCACACTTTGCGCGAACACCGTCCGGGCGTACAGCTCGGACTGGAGCAGGCCTGGTACGAGACGGCATTCGTAGGTATCGAGACTCACCGCCTCCGCCTCCAGCCCCGCCCACTGCCGGAACCAGCTCGCCAGTCCCGGCCGGCGCGACAGGTGCCGTGCCGCGCCCCTCAGGGTCCCGAAGGCGTCGAGCACCTCCTCCGCGCGGTCCACGAAGTCCGCCGGCGGGAAGCGCCTGCCCTGTTCGATGGAGGCCACCGTGGGGAGCGAGTACCGCACCCGTGGCGCGAACTCCTCCTGCGTCAGGCGCGCCCGCTTCCGGAACGCCTTGACCACCTCGCCGAACGCCTTCAGGCTGTCGGACACCTCCGGTTCCGCCGCGGACCCGTTCGATCCGCCCGCCCCGCCCGCCGTCTCCGTCATGTGCGGCCACCTCCCGCGTACGTGTGCCGTGCGTTCAACTCCGCAACGAGGCCATCGTCACGGTCCGTTACCCGTACTGTCCACCCTCCGTACCCGTACGGCGACTCAGCGTACGGGCGTCTGATCTGGGGAAACGGCGGCCGTGGACGTGAAGTTGGCCGTATGCAGCCACCCATCACGCCTCAACAGGTGGGCACCGTACGTGTGTTCACCCAGCGCTTCAGTTCCACGCCGCTCGGCGCGCGGCTCGCCCGACGCCTCGCCCTGCACCAGCTCCAGGCCTGGGACGTCCCGCACGGCTCGGAGGCGTCCGACGCGGCCGCGCTCGTGGTCGCGGAACTGGCGGCGAACGCCGTGACGCACGGCCGCGTGCCGGGCCGGGACTTCGAGTTGAGGCTCACTCGCACCCCCGGCGCTCTGCGGATCGAGGTGTCCGACACGCGCGGCGAACGCCGGCCGCCGCGTCACGTCACCGCGCCGCCGGACCTGGCGGACTCCGGGCGCGGACTGGTGCTCGTCGCGGCGCTCGCGGACCGGTGGCAGGTGCTGGACCGCGTACCGGTGGGGAAGACCGTGCGGGTGGAGCTCGACCTGCCAGGGGCGGCGACGACCCCGTGACCCGCGCCGGTGCCGGCCGGTCAGTCGGAGGGCCGTGCGGAGTCGCCGGGCGGCAGCAGCGTTCCGAGGGGGCCGAGATCGAGGTTGAGGTCGTCCATGGTCAGCCCGTACTGGGCGCACAGACCGGTCATGCGGTCGTGCAGCAGGAGCAGCGTCGACCCCAGCCGCTCTTCCTCCTCCTCCGTGAGATCGCCCTGGTCGACCCGGTGCAGTGCCTGCCGCTCCATGAGCTGACGCAGCAGCTCGACGAGGGTGAGGACGAGCTTCATCAGGTCGCGTTCGACGGTGTCCGGGTCGGTACGGATCCGCCGGGCCGGCGCGGACGGCCGGTTCGCGGTCGCCGGCACGTCCTGTGGGGCCGCCGGAAGCAGCCGGAAGGCGCGGGAAGCCGCGTCCGCGACCTCGTCGAGCCGCTGCCGAGCGGGCGGGGGAGCGCCGCCCCGGCGCTCGGCCCGCTCGGCCCGCTCGGTCCCGTCGGGGAGGTCGGCCCGGTCGGGGCGCTCGGTCCCGTCGGGGAGGTCGGCCCGGTCGGGGCGGGCGTCATCGGACATCCGGAAGGCCGCCCTCCGGTGCAGGTCCCACCCACAGGGGCCGGGTCTCCGCGTCGACGGACACGATCAGCGCTCGCAGCGAGACGCGCACGAGGTCGATGTCGGCGACGGAGAGAAGCACGTCACCGGTGATCACCACCCCGCCGCTGAGCAGACGGTCCAGCAGATCGATGAGGGCGACCTGCCGCTGCGGGAGCGGGTCGTCGTAACGGGGGGTCACGGGCCCGGTCACGGCGGTCGGCCCCCGGCGCTCGACGGGCCGGACGTGCCCGAGGCGTCGGACGCATCGGGCGCCTCGGACGTGCCCGATGCGCCGGACATGCCGTCGGGCGGCGTGGTGAAGGAGTAGGGCACCCATGGGCCGGTGATCTCGACCCGTACGCCCGGCAGGTCCTCCGCCGCCCGCGCCACCTCCGTGCGGAACGCGTGCGAACGGTCCTCCCGCAGCAGATAGGCGTCGTTCACGACGTTCTCGCCGCCTGAGCCGGCCAGTTCACCCTGCTGGACCCGGTGGCGTGCCCGGTCGGTGGCGTACGCGTGGCCCGCGGCCTCGATCCGTTCCGCCGCCGTCCGTGCCGCCTCGTGTGCCCGTTCGCGGCTGCTCCGTTGCGCCCTGCGGGTGCGGAGGTACGAGCGCCCCGGGCCGAGACCGGCGTCGGCGGTCCCCGGGGCCGGGGCGGCGGCAGCGGCGTCCGGGCCGGGGGACTCCGAGGGGGCGTCCACGTAGATCTTGACGCCCCATTCGACATGTCCTTCGAGCCGCGACAGCAGCTCTACGAATTCGACGCGGCCGGCGTCCAGCGCTTCCCGGGCGCGGTCGTCGTCGAGGTAGACCGTCGCGAGCCGCAGCGGCAGCACCGTCGTCGCCCCGGCGAGCGTCTCGATCACCGCGTGATGGGCGCGCGCGACCGCCTCCAGCCACTCGAGGTCCTCCAGGTGACGCCGCAGGGCGTCCTCGTCGAAGTCCCACGCGCTCACCGAACTCGCGACGAACGCCACCTCCCCGTGCCCGGCGGTTCCGGAGCCGGGTGCGGAGCGGTCGCCGTCCGTTCCCGCGACGACACGCACCGCGGCGCCTCCCACGCCCACCAGCTCCGCCGCGGACTCCCGCAGAGCGTCCGAGTCACGGGCGACGGCGTAGACGTAGGTGACGGCATCGCCGCCGTCCGCGAGGCCCTCGGCGGCGGTCGTCCCCTCAGGAGTCGTTTCCTCAGCGGTCATCGGCGCGGGTTCCTCGGCGTTCGGGGCGTTCGGGGCGCTCTGGACGTTCGCGGTCCTCGCGGCGTGTGCGGGTGGCAGGGCGGTCTTCGCGTTCGGAGCGCTCCGAACGCTCCGAACGTGCCGCGCGGTCCGGCCGTTGTCGGCGTTCCCTGCGCTCCTGCCCCTCGCCGCGGTCCCTGACTTGGTTGTCTTCCTCGCTGTCCCTGTCCTCCAGGCGGCTGTCCCTGTCCTCCAGGCGCTCCTCGGACTCCCGGCCGGCCCGGCCTTCCGCGAGCACCCGGCCCTCCACGACGGGGCGTGGCGCCTCCAGGGGTTCCTCGGCCCTGCCGGGCAGCGAGCTTTCGCGCCGCAGCGCCTCGATCTCCTCGCGCAGGCGCCGGTTCTCCGCCGCGAGGGAGCGTTCCGAGCCGTCCTGCGAGGCGCGGGACGACAGGGAGGGGTCGTGCTCCCACCAGTCGATCCCCATCTCCTTCGCCTTGTCCACGGACGCGACCAGCAGGCGCAGTTTGACGGTCAGCAACTCGATGTCGAGAAGGTTGATCCGGATGTCGCCGGCGATCACGATGCCCTTGTCGAGGACCCGTTCCAGGATGTCGGCGAGATTCGTCGAGGACGAGCCCTGGGCGTACGCCGGCGCCGCCCGGGAGGGGTAGGAGCCGGTGTTGGCGAGTGGTTCGGTCACGATCGGAACCTCACGTTTCGCGGTGCGTGCGGTGCACGGCGTGGTCCCGGCCAGGAGCCCGGCCGGGACCGGGGCCAGAAGCCCGACCGAGGGCACGGCCGGCCGTCACCGCCCGATGTCGGCCCGGTACGCCATGATCTCTTCGAGGCGGTCCAGCAGCTCGTCCTCCCTCCGGTCGAACGTCTCCTCGTCGATCTCCCCCGAGGTGAGTTGGGCCTCGAGCTCGGCCAGCGCGCGATGCACGGGCGCCGGGTCGTAGTACTCCTCCTCCGCCGCCTCCCGCACCCGGTCGACGACCCACACGACCCCCCGCACCGGCGCCAGCGGCAGAGTGACGATCTGGGTGAACAGACCCATGGCGCATCAACCCTTCAGACGAAGCTGTACGGAGGGAGCGGTCCGTTGAGCCGGAACGTGTAACCCTCGCCCAACTGGTTGGTGACACTGAGCTGGGTGGTGAGGAACAACTCCTCCTGGTCCTCGGCCACCAAGAACGACACGTTGAGGAAGTCCTCACCCGTCGGCTGCGCGGTGCTCACCTCGCGGCTGTGCGGACGCAGTGCCTCGATGACTCCGGAGGCCAGTGCCTCCTGCCGCGCCTGGATCTCCCCGGCCACCAACTCGCCCAGCCGTACCGGCAGATCGGGCGTCGCGTCGCCACCGCGGATCCGTTCGTTGAGCTCCCGGGCCGTCTCCGACTCGAGCAGGATCTCGCGGAGGATCGTCTCCTCGTCCTGCGACGCCTTCAGGTTGTACTCGGCGCAGCCCCGGACCGCCTCGATGCGCTGTGTGTACTTCGCCGATTCCTGCTCCAGCGCGTCCCGCACCGCGTCGTCGTCGGGTGCCGTCAGCCCGAAGCGGAGGGGCAGCACCGTGCCGTCGGCCATGAGTCGTTCCTGGACGGCCTGGTGCGCCAAGACATCGCGGCGCTTGGGACGCAGACCGTCCGGCGCGTCGCTGACGACGGCGCACAGCGACCCGGCGACCACCTTTCGCAGGTCGGCCGGCGGCTCTCCGACTCCCTCGACGCCGTCGAGACGGACCGGATGATCCTCGGCGGTGATCGAGTAGACGTACACGGCCATGGTCGCTCCTCACTGCGGGATCACTCCCGCCCGCCTTACCTTTCCCGTTCCCGCCGGGAGGCCCGCCGGGAGGGCCTGCGCTCTTCCACGGGTTCCCGTTCCTCGACGTCCGTCCCCTCCTCGAGCTCGGCGCGGTCGTCGGCCTGCCGCTTCTTGCCGCCGCCCGTCAGGGAATCGGCCACGGCCTCCATCGCGCCACCGAGCGCCCCCTTCGACTTCCCCTTCGCTCCGCTCTCGAGTGTGTCGCCCACGACGTCGGTCAGCTGGGCGGGCGCCTTTCTTCCGGACTCGAGATCGAGCCGGTTGCAGGCCTCGGCGAAGCGCAGGTACGTGTCGACGCTGGCCACGACGACACGGGCGTCGATCTTCAGGATCTCGATGCCGACCAGGGACACGCGCACGAAGACGTCGATGACCAGTCCGCGGTCGAGAATGAGGTCGAGGACGTCGTACAGGGTTCCGGAGCCACCGCCGCCTCCCCGGGAAACGTCTCCGCCCTGCGGTACCACCGTCATGGTGTCTCCCTTCGTCGCAAGGCCCGCGGCGGGCCTTCGAAGGTCGTTCAGTTCGATCGGTCGGTTGGTCGGTCGTTCAGTTCGGTCGGTCGATCTGACCGCGGGTGTAGCGCCGGGTGCGCCGGTACTCCACCAGGTCGCCCTCCTCGTCGAGCGTCACTCGGTAGCTGGCCAGCACGCTCGTGGTGTCGGGGATCCGTTCCACCTCCAGCACCTCCACGTCGGCCTCCCAGCCGTCCTCGGTGTGTCTGAGCGCCGATACCGATTCGGGCGGGCGGCCGAGCAGCTCCGCGAGCTGGTCCGCCGCGGAGCGCATCACGCTCGCCGCCTTGATCTTGGGACGCCGTCCGGCGGGATCTGAGGAAGTCATCGCCCCTTCCCATCACGGCAGGACCGTTCGTCATACAGAAACGTACAATTTCAGCATATAGGCATACTCGGGGTTCGCTGTGGAACTCGTGGACCTACCGGCTCTCCCGGCCCCAACAGGCCCGTACCGGCATGGACGTTGAGAGGCACGAGCAGGGGGGAGAGCAGCCGGGCACGGACTGTCACAGGGAGCAGCTCATGAAGGACATCAACCGCATGACCCTCGCGGCCGCCGTGGCAGGTGGCTACGTGCTGGGCCGTACGAAGAAGGGCCGCATGGCCTTCGCGGTGGGCACGTACCTCGCCGGGCGGCGCGCCGGCCTCGACCCGCAGAAAATGCTGACCCAGGGCGTGAAGACGCTCAAGGACGCCCCGCAGCTCGCGGGACTGGGCGACCAGCTGCGGGGAGAGCTCATGGAAGCCGGCCGCCAGGCGCTGGCGGCGACCGCCGACCGCAAGATGGCCGGGCTGGCCGACGCGCTGCACGAGCGCACGCTGCGTCTCGAGGACCGGGACGAGGGGGACGGCAAGGAGCAGCGCGAGACGGAGGCGGACCGGGCGGACGAGCCCGAGGAGGAGCAGGAGGAGCAGAAGCCCGAGAAGCAGCAAAAGGGGGCGCGGGGCGAGCTCCGGTCCCGCGGTTCCGCTGCCGGAAAGACGGCGAAGAAGGCCTCCGCCGGGACCTCCACCGAGAAGAAGGCCACCGCCAGGGCCGCCGCCAAGAAGGCCGCCACGACCGGCAAGGCGTCCGCGAAGCGAGTTCCCCCAGGCACGGACGCGACGTCCGGGTCCGGCACACGGCGGAGGTAGGGCCATGACCAGTACGGATCAGCGATCCACGCCTGAGGCCGGTAGCGGCCTGGACCAGCTGCGCGAGGAGCTCACCGGCTACGTCGGCGCCCGCGCGGGACGGCTCGCCGACACAGCAGGCGACAAGGTGTCAGGCCTCTCGGGCAAGCTTCTCGACGTCGCCGAGAACGGAGGAAAGTTGCCCGTCGGCGGAGTGATGAAGTCCCTGATCGGCGCCAAGCTCAAGAGCACCAAGGACAACATCGTGGGCAAAGTGAAGGAAAAGCTCGGAGGCGGCAAGGGCGGGCGCAAGTCCGGCGACACCAAGGTCATGAACATCGTCGAGACCCTCGACGTGGGCGTGCCCATACGCACGGCGTACGACCACTGGACCAAGTACGAGGCGTTCAGTGGCTTCACCAAGGGCGTGCGCAGCGTCTCCCAGAAGGACGAGGTCAGCTCCGACTGGAAGGTCAAGGTGGGGCCGTCCACCCGCGGCTGGTCGGCGACGGTCCAGGAGCAGATACCGGACGACCGGATCGTGTGGACGTCCGAGGGCGCCAAGGGGAGCACCCGCGGATGCGTGAGCTTCCACGAGCTGGCCCCTTCCCTGACCCGCATCGTGCTCGTCGTGGAGTACTACCCCTCGGGGTTCTTCGAGAAGACGGGCAACCTGTGGCGGGCCCAAGGACGCCGCCTGCGGCTCGACTTCAAGCACTTCCAGCGCCATGTGACCCTCACGGACGAAGAAGCGGAGGGCTGGCGCGGCGAGGTGCGTGACGGTGAGGTCGTCGTCAGCCACGAAGACGCACTCGAGCGCGAAGAGGCGGAGCGCGAGGAGCACGAGGGCGACGAGGGCGACGAGGGCGACGACGAGCGCGGCGACCGCGACTACGACTACGAGGACGAGGCCGAGGACCGCGGCGAAGCCGAGGAGGGGGAGGAAGAGGACGACGAGGAAGAGGCCGAGGAAGGCGGCCCCCGGCAGGACGAGGACGAGGACGAGTACGAGGACGAGGACGACGCCGAGGACGAGGACGAGGCGTACGAGGACCGCGAGGACGACGACGAGGACGACGAGGACTACGAGGAGAAGGAGCGGGCAAAGGCAGGATCAAGGGCCGGACAGCGCCGCTGAACCGGCCGCAGGCCCTACCCTGCCTGGCATGGGCATCAGCACCGGCACGGGCAGGGAGCACCGGACCGACGGCGCCGCGCACGCAGGGCGGCGCCGTTTCCTCGGACTGGGCGCGCTGGCCGCCGGCGGCGCGCTCGCGGCGTGCTCGCAGGCGGAGGAGTCGGCACCGCGGGCCAGATCGCGGGTGGCCACCACCGCCTCGGACCGGCCCCGCAAGGCCCGCCCCTTGTTCATCGGCACGTACACGTCCGCGGAAGGGGGCGGCTCAGGGATCGCGACGGCCACGTACGACGAGACGAGCGGCAAGATCAGCGGGACCGGAGTCGTCGAAGGCGTCGGCGACCCCTCATACCTCGCCGTCCACCCCTCCGGCCGCACCCTGTACGCGGTGAACGAACGCGATCCCGGTGCCGTGACCGCCGTGCGGCTCGACGAGGGCGGCGCCCACCAGGTGATCGGCAGCCGCTCCACCGGCGGGCCCGGACCCTGCCAGCTGTCCGTGCACCCGTCCGGACGGTGGCTGCTCAGCGCCGACTACGGCTCCGGCAGCGTCGCCGTCCATCCGCTCGCCGCCTCCGGCGCGCCGGGTGAGCGTACGGACCTGGTCACCCACGCCGATCCGCCGCCCGGCCCCGGTCAACAAGGGCCGCACGCACACCAGATCGTCACCAGCCCCGACGGCGGGCACGTCCTCGCCGTCGACCTGGGGACCGACACCGTCTACACCTACCGCCTCGACACCCGGGCGGGCACGCTCACCGAGGTGTCGCGGACGACGCTGCGGCCCGGCGCGGGTCCACGGCACCTCACCTTCCACCCCTCGGGCCGGTACGCGTACGTGGCGAACGAGCTCGACAACACCGTCGTGGTCTGCGCCTACGACCCGCGGACCGGCAGGCTCCGGCCGGGTGCGCCGCAGCCCACCGGCACCGGCTCCGGCACCAACTACCCCGCCCAGTTCGCGGTGACCGGCGACGGCGGGTACGCGTACCTCGCCAACAGGGGGCACAACAGCCTGACCCGGTACGCCGTCGAGGCCGGCGGGTCGCGCCTGCGTCTGCTCGACACCGTGCCCGTCGGAGGCGACTTCCCCCGGCACATCGCCCTCTCGCCGTCCGGCGGGCTGCTGTTCGCGGCGAACCAGCGCTCGAGCACGGTGACGGTCTTTCATGTCGACCGGCGCACGGGCGGACTCCGCCCGGCCGGACCGGCGTTCAGGTCGCCGGTAGCGGTGTACGCGCTGCCGCTCTAGCGGCGTTCGGGCGGGGCGGGGCGGCCGAGGGGCCGACCCCGCCGCGGTCCGCGGCGGGCGCTGCCGCCCGGCTCCAGGTCACCGGGGCTGGAGGAGGTCCCACTTGTTGCCGTAGAGGTCCTCGAAGACGGCCACCGAGCCGTACGCCTCGTGCCGCGGTTCCTCGAGGAAGCGCACACCCGCCGCCGTCATCCGGGCGTGGTCACGGGCGAAGTCGTCCGTGTGCAGGAAGAAACCCACCCGGCCGCCGGTCTGCGCCCCGACGCTCGCGCGCTGCTCGTCGTCGCCGGCGCGGGCCAGCAGGAGGCCCGTGCCGGTTCCGGAACCCGCCGGGCGGACCACCACCCAGCGGCTGCCGTCCCCCCGGTCGGTGTCCTCGACCAGGTGGAATCCCAGTGCGTCGGTGTAGAAGGCGATGGCCTCGTCGTAGTCGCGGACGACGAGCGTGATCAGGGCGATGTTCGGCATGCATCAAGGTTATACGTATGACCCGCGACAATGGGCGGCATGCCCGCCCTGCCGCACCACCTCGTCGAGCGCGCCCGCTCCCTCGCCGTACCGGGGCGCCGGCGCCTCCTCGGGATCGCAGGGGCGCCCGGCGCCGGGAAATCCACCCTCGCCGGCCGGATCGTCGAAGCGCTCGACGGCCTCGCCGTCCTCGTCCCTATGGACGGCTTCCACCTCGCCCAGCAAGAACTGCGGCGCCTCGGCCGCGAACACCGCAAAGGCGCCCCCGACACCTTCGACGCCGCCGGGTACGCCGCACTGCTCGGCAGGCTGCGCGCCCCCGACCCGGACGCCGTCGTCTACGCGCCCGCCTTCGACCGGACACTGGAGGAACCGGTGGCCGGGAGCATCCCCGTGGCCCCTGGCGTCCCGCTCGTCGTCACCGAAGGCAACTACCTGCTGCACGACGAAGGACCCTGGGCACGGGTCCGGCTCCTCCTCGACGAGGTGTGGTTCCTCGAGCTGGACCAGGAGGAGCGGCTGCGCCGGCTGGTCGACCGGCATGTCCGCTTCGGGAAGGAACGCCCGTTCGCCGAGCGCTGGGTCCACGACTCCGACGAACCCAACGCACGACTGATCGGCCACGGCCGTGACCGGGCCGATCTCGTCGTGCCGATGAAGTGATCGAAAGGGGGAGCCCCGCAGTTCACCCGGGGTCGGTACGCTCGAATCAGTGACAGGCGAGCGGAGGGCGGTTGACGTGGGGTTGTTCCGGCGAGGGCCGAAGCGTGACGGACGCGATGCGCCCCGGGACCCCGAGTTCTCCTTCTTCTCCGCCGACGAGGGGGCGAGGTTCCGCGCCCAGGTCCGCGAGGCGTTCGCCGAGCAGGGCCTCGAGGTGACCGTCTACACCGACATGGTCTCCGACAGCGCCGGCCGGCAGTTCGGCCTCGGCAACCTCGCCGCCGTGTGCCACAACGACGAACGCGGACCCCGCGTGTGGCCCGAACTGATTCACCAGCACGTCGGCATGGTGCTGCGCACCATGGACGCGCCGTCCGCGCTGGAGACCCTGCCCGCCGAACAGATCCGCGCCCAGCTCTACCCCCGTGTCGTCGGCGCCGAGGGACTCGACCCGCGGAGCTTCGCGTACGCCCGTACCGTCGCCCCCGGCCTGTACGAGATCCTCGCGCTCGACCTCCCCGAGAGCGTCATGATGCTCACCGACGAGGCGCTCGAACCCCTCGGCGACCTCCCCTATCTGCGCGACCAGGCGCTTTACAACCTCCGCGGACTGCCCGTCGAGGCGCACGAGACCGTCAAGGACTCCGAGGGCATGCGCTTCGAGGTCGTGCTCGGTGACTCCTTCTACACGGCGAGCCGGGTCCTGACCCTGGAGACGCTGGTACGGCAGGTCACCGGGGAGGAGCTGACCGCGGACGGCGCCCTGGTGGCCATGCCCTTCCGGCACCAGCTCGCCTTCCACGCCATCCACGACACCGGCCTGCTCCCCGCCCTCAACGCGATGGCCGCCTTCGCAGCCACGGGGTACGAGGACACGCCCGGCGCCATCAGCCCTTACGTCTACTGGTGGCACGGCGGCACGCTCACCCAGCTGAGCGACCGCGACGAGGACGGCGAGGGTCTGCAGATCATGATCGGCGAGGAGTTCCAGGAACTGCTCGAGCGGCTCGTCGCCAAGGAGGAACGGCCCCCCGGCGACGAGAACTGAGCCGGGCCGGCCACGCCGGCGGCCGGGTCACCCATGTCGGTGATTCCAGTGGCGCCCGCGCAGGTCACAGGCGTGTTCTCCGGCAGGGTTGGCGGATGCGCACTCCCCGGATCCTGGCCTCCCTCGCTCTTCTCCTGCTCGGTGTGACCGGCTGTGTGGCCGTGCCGACGGCCCCACGGCCCGCACCGGCGCCGAGCCTGGCCCCGGCCGGCGACCGGTCGCCGGCGCCCGTCGTGCCGGGCCGGGTCGTCCAGCCGTCGGCGCGCGAGGCACTGGCCTCCACCGGTCCCGAGGAGCGCCCGAAGGGCAAGGCGAAGGAGCGGGGCGGTCCGAAGGCTCAGGGGGAGGGCAGGAAGGCGGCGGAGGAGCCCGTCCGGCAGTTGCGGCCGCGGCGCCCCGCCGCGGGCCCCGCGCGTGCCGTCCCCGTGCGGCCCGAGCGGCCGACGCAGCGCCCCGCGCCCCGTCCCCGGCCGCCGCGGCCCCGCACGAGCTACGACATGCGCAGCCTGTGCGAGGCCTCCGACGGGGTGACGCACGCCGACGTCACCGCCCTGTGCCGCGGCTCGTACGGCTCCGGCCGGCGCTGACGGTGCCGCTGCCGCACGGACCGGACCCCGGCGGCCCGGCACGGCCGGGCGCGACGGCCTTCAGGAGTCGGCGAGTACCGCACAGCTCTGCGGCGGCAGGTGCAGCACCCCGTCCCCCTCCGGCGGGACGACGTCGCCCCACGCCGCCGCGATCCGGCCGCCGCCGCCCAGCGGGATGGCGGCGGTCTCCTTGGCGAAATTGACCGCCACCCGCAGATCGCCCCGCCGGTACGCCAGCCAGCGGGCCTGCTCGTCGAAGGCCACCTTCACCGCCGCCAGGTCCGGGTCCGACAGGTCCGGCAGCGCGCGGCGCATGGCGATCAGTTCGCGGTACCACTCCAGGAGCCGGGCGTGCGGCTCCCGCTCCCGCTCCGACCGGTCCAGGCACGAACGCTCCCGGGTGGCAGGGTCCTGCGGGTCCGGCACCTGCTCGGCCGACCAGCCGTGCGCCGCGAACTCCCTCCGCCTGCCCGCCCGTACGGCCTCCGCCAGCTCCGGGTCGGTGTGGTCGGTGAAGTACTGCCAGGGCGTCGAGGCGCCCCACTCCTCGCCCATGAAGAGCATGGGCGTGTACGGGCCCGTGAGCACCAGTACCGCCGCGCAGGCCAGCAGACCGGGGGAGAGGGTGGCGGAAAGGCGGTCGCCGAGAGCCCTGTTGCCGATCTGGTCGTGCGTCTGCGCGTATCCGAGGAAACGGTGCGCGGGCGTATTGACCACGTCGACCGGGCGGCCGTGCGTCCGGCCGCGGAAGGCCGAGTACGTGCCGTCGTGGAAGAAGCCGCGGGTCAGAGTCTTCGCGAGAGCGGCCATCGGCGCACGGGCGAAGTCCGCGTAGTAGCCCTGCGACTCGCCCGTCAGAGCGGTGTGCAGGGCGTGGTGGAAGTCGTCGTTCCACTGGGCGTGCAGCCCGATGCCGCCCTGCGTGCGCGGCGTCGTCGTCCGCGGGTCGCACCGGTCCGACTCGGCGATCAGGAACAGCGGGCGGCCGAGGTCCCCGGCGAGCCCGTCGACGGCGGCGGACAGCTCCTCGAGGAACGTCAGCGCCCGGTCGTCGGCCAGCGCGTGCACCGCGTCCAGCCGCAGCCCGTCGAGACGGTAGTCGCGCAGCCAGGCCAGGGCGCTGCCCAGCAGATAGGCGCGCACCTCGTCCGAGCCGGGTGCGTCCAGATTGACCGCGGAACCCCACGGAGTGTGGTGGGTGTCGGTGAAGTACGGGCCGAACGCGGGCAGATGATTGCCGGACGGGCCCAGG
Organism: Streptomyces sp. NPDC054847; assembly: GCF_053610925.1. NCBI lineage: Bacteria > Bacillati > Actinomycetota > Actinomycetes > Kitasatosporales > Streptomycetaceae > Streptomyces > Streptomyces sp. NPDC054847. The sequence goes on from NZ_JBSGZJ010000003.1 coordinate 41,679, forward strand.
TGGTTGTGCACCACGTCGAGGACCACGCCGAGACCGTGCCCGTGCGCGGCGTCGACGAAGCGCTTGAGCGCCTCCGGCCCGCCGTAGGGCTCGTGGACCGCCCAGGGCGACACCCCGTCGTAACCCCAGCCGTGGACACCGGGGAAGGAGCACAGCGGCATCAGTTCCACATGCGTGACGCCCAGCTCGGCCAACTCGCCCAGCTTCTCCGCGGCGGCGTCGAGCGTCCCCTCTGTGGTGTACGTGCCGATGTGCAGCTCGTACAGGACCGCGCCCTCCAGTCCGCGCCCCGGCCAGTCCCGCCGCCAGCCGTACCGGTCCTGGTCGAAGACCGCGCTGGGGCCGTCCGGGCCGTCGGGCTGCCGGCGGGAGCGGGGGTCCGGCCGTACGGGGCCCCCGTCCAGCGAGAAGCCGTAGCGCGCCCCGTCCTCCGCCGGCGCCTCCGCGACCCACCATCCGTCCCGCCCCTGCGCGCGCTCCATCGGGTGCTCGGCACCCTCCAGCCACAGAGTGACCCGCTCCTCGGCGTTCGGCGCCCACACCTCGAACAGCAGCACTGGCGTCCCCTCGTCGTCGATGGCCATCGACCCATGTTCCGTCCCCACATCCTGGCAAGACCAAGGTCTTCAGGCGGTGTGCTTGGGCCATTAAGGTCACGAACCATGTCGATGCCGCAGGAACCGATGGAGCCGATGCCCGCCTTTCCGCCCGGCTTCCTGTGGGGAGCCTCGGCGTCCGCCTTCCAGACCGAAGGCGCGGCCGACGCCGACGGCAAGGGACCGTCGGGCTGGGACGCCTTCGCCGCCCGGGGCCGTATCAAGGACGGCTCCGACGCCGCCCGCGGCACCGGCTTCCACGAGCGCTACCGCGAGGACGTCGCCCTGCTCGCCGGGCTGGGAGCGGACGCGTTCCGCTTCTCGGTGAGCTGGCCGCGGGTCGTGCCCGGCGGCAGCGGTCCGGTCAACGCGCGGGGCCTCGACTTCTACGACCGGCTCGTCGACGAACTCTGCGCCCACGGCATCACCCCGGCACCCACCCTCTACCACTGGGACACCCCGCTCCCGCTCGAGGAGGCCGGCGGCTGGCTCCGGCGGGACACGGCCCTGCGGTTCGCCGACTACGCCTCGGCCGTCGCACAGCGGCTCGCCGATCGCGTCCCCTTGTGGATGACCCTGAACGAACCGGCCGAGGTCACCCTCCTCGGTTACGCGCTCGGCGAGCACGCCCCCGGGAAGCAACTGCTCTTCGACGCTCTGCCGGCCGCCCACCACCAACTGCTCGCCCACGGGCTCGCCGTGACGGCCCTGCGGGCCGCCGGAGCGCGGAGCGTCGGGCTCGCCGTCTCCCACTCGCCGGTGTGGACGGCCGGGGACAGCGAGGAGGACCGATTCGCCGCCGAGCTGTACGACACGATCACCAACCGGCTGTTCGCCGATCCGCTCCTCACCGGCGCCTATCCCGACGAGAACTTCGCGTCGCTGATGCCCGGTCCGGTCGCCGACGATCTCACCGTCATCGCCCAGCCGCTCGACTTCTACGGCGTGAACTACTACCACCCGATGCTCGTGGGCGCCCCCGCCGACGACGCCCCGGGCGGCTTCGCGGGAGTGGGCATGCCCGCCGGACTCCCCTTCGGGCTGCGGGACATCGACTGCGAGGAACGCACCGACTTCGGCTGGCCCGTCGTCCCCGACGGACTGCGGGAACTGCTCGGGTCACTCGGCGGACGCTACGGCGACCGGCTGCCGCCCGTGATCATCACGGAGAACGGCTGCTCCTACGACGGCCTCGACGACCGGCGCCGCATCGCCTTCCTCGACGCCCACCTGCGCTCCCTGCACCGGGCCATGGGCGAGGGGGCCGATGTCCGCGGCTACTTCACCTGGTCGCTCACCGACAACATCGAGTGGGTCGAGGGTGCGTCCCGGCGCTTCGGTCTCGTCCACATCGACTACGAGACGCTGCGGCGCACGCCGAAGGCGTCCTACCACTGGTACCGGGACATGATCGCCGCGCAGAAGGGCGAGTCGGACCACTGACCGTCCCCGCAGGGGCGCCCGCGACGCGGACACCCCTGCGGCGCGTGGTCAGTTCCGGGGCGCGGGCACGAAGTGCACCCGTTCCTGGACGACCGGGTGGCCGGCCTTGGTGAAGTTCGCGGCCATGGGGAAGTTCCCCTGGTCGGTGGCGCCGGCGATGAACTCGGCGCCCTGTTCCGCGAGGAAGTGCGTGCACTCCGCCAGCAGGTCGTACGCGTATCCGTGGCCGCGGTGCTCCGGTACCACCCCGATGAAGCCGACGCACGGCCCCGACGGGTTGCGTGCGGGGATGTGGATGCCCACCAGGTCGCCGTCCGGGGTGTGGGCGACCTGCCACCATTCACGGGGGGACGGGCACCAGTTGAAGAAGTCAATCTCCTCCTGCGCGGCCTTGTCGAGGCCGCCTTCCGCGACCGCCCGCAGCGCGTGGGCGTCCAGCGTCACGGAGTGGATGCGGCGCAGCGCCTCGAAGAACACGGCGTCGTCCGGCTCCGGGCGGAACACCAGCCGCCCGGGCCGCTCCGGCAGCCCGCATCCGGGCGTCCACCGGTACTGGTACCGCTCGACCAGCACCTCCATGCCGGCGGCCTTCGCCGCCGTCATACGGGCCTCACCGGCCGCGCGGACGGCCGCGTCGTCGCGCCAGCCGGCGGGGAGGATCAGTTCGTACTCGACCTGGAAGGGGGAGGTGCGCAGCAGTTCGGCGCCCGCCTCCTCCTCGCCCTCCGCGACGTCGAACCAGTTGACGTTGACGGGTGACGTGTCGTCGGGGCCGCCCCACCAGGCGGCCCTGGCGACCACCTTGCCGTCACGCAGCGCCACCCGCTTCCAGTCGGGGCGGTGCGTCGCGCGGGAGAGGGCCCGGCCCACGCCGAGCGGGTCGGGCAGGGTGCCGAAGAGATGTGCGTCGCTCTCACCGAGCGCGCGGATGACCGTGTCGGTCATGAGGATGTCCTCCGGAAGAGATGCTTGCGCGCTCCCGGTCAGACTGCGGACGCCGGGCGGACGGGACGGGAGCGCGGGAACGGTGTGGTGTACACGGCACTCGCCTCCTTCCGTCGTTTGTGGCGTGATCGTCACAATAGGGGGCCGGCCGGCGGCCCGTCCAGCTCTTTCCGGCACGCGCCAGGGGCGGAACCGGCCGCCACTGTGCCGGAATTGATGCTTCCGTGCAGGTCAGGGCGGGCTCGGAAACCGCTTCGTCTGGACACCTCGGGGCCTTCGGGCCGACAATCTGGAACGTGACGTCCTCCTTCGAGTCCAACACGTACCCCGCTCGGCTCTCCGATGCCGAGCGTGAGCGTGTCCTCGACGTGCTGAGAGAGGGCGCGGCCCAGGGCAGGCTGTCGCACGAGACGTTCGTGCAACGCATGGAACTGGCCTTCGCCGCACGCCGCACCGAGGAACTGGACGCCCTCACCGCCGACCTGGTCGACAAGGGCCGCTGGTCGCGCCGGCTCTACCGCGCGGTCGGCAAGGTCTCGGCGTTCTCCGTCCGGCTGCGCCGGGCCTGGCAGGCGGAGAAGCTGCCGCCGCTGCTCCTGCCCGAGCCCGGCCCCTATCCGCTCCGGATCGGCCGCGACCCGGCCAACGGCCTGCGGCTCAGCCACGACACCGTCTCGCGCCTGCACGCAGAACTGAGCCACCAGGGCACCATGTGGGTTCTGCGCGACCTCGGCTCGACGAACGGCACCACGGTCAACGGCCGCCGGGTGACCGGCTCGATCGTCGTCAACGACGGGGACATGGTGGGCTTCGGCAGCGTCAGCTACCGCCTCACCGCCCGCTGACCCCGCGGCCCCACCACCGGCCCTACTGCTGGTGCAGTGCGCGGCCCGCGAGCGTCAGGAACGCCTCGCCGACCGCCTCCGACAGGGTCGGATGCGGGTGGATGTGGGCGGCGACGTCGGAGGGTTCCGCGTCCCAGCCGACGATCAGCTGGCTCTCGGCGATCATCTCGGAGACGTGCGGGCCCACGAGATGGACGCCGAGCACCCGGCCGCCGCGCTCGGCGACGATCTTCACCATCCCGCCCTGCCCGTGCACCATGCCCTTGGCGACCGCCGTCAGCGGCATCGTGTTGACGTCCACCTCGAAGCCGGCGGCCCGGGCCTCGGCCTCGCCCAGTCCCACGGAAGCCGTCTGCGGCGAGGAGTACGTGACCCGGGGGACGGCCGCGTAGTCCACGGGCCACGTGGGGAGACCGGCGAGCGCCTCAGCCGCCAACAGGCCCTCCGCGAACGACGCGTGCGCGAGACCGGGCGACGGCGGCGGCAGCAGGTCGCCCACCACATGGATCCCGGGGACCGCGGTCTCCAGGCGTGAGAAGTCGGCAGGGGCGACATGGCCGCGCGCGTCCGTCGTCAGACCGGCACCGGCCAGTCCGAGGCCGTCCGTCACCGGCTCGCGTCCCACCGCGACCAGCAGCCGCTCCGCCTCCACCGTGCGCGTCTCGCCGCGTGCGGTCCGTACCGTCGCCCGTACCCCGTCCTCCAGCACGGCCGTCTCGAGCAGCCGGGCGCCGGTCCGCACATCGATGCCGCGCTTCTTCAGACCACGCGTCAGATGGCGCGACACATCGGCGTCCTCCAGCGGGACCAGCCGTTCCGCCGCCTCCACGAGCACCACCGCCGCGCCCATGGAGCGGTGGAAGGACGCGTACTCGACGCCGATCGCCCCGCCGCCGAGCACCAGCACCGACCGTGGCAGCCCCGGTGCGAACAGGGCGTCGTCGCTGGTGACCACGCGCCGCCCGTCCGGCGCGAGACCGGGCACGGTACGCGGCCTGGAGCCGGTCGCGAGCACGACGCCGCGGCGCGCGGTCACCTCTCCGTGCCCCTCCACCCGCACGCTCCGCGTGCCCGTCAACCGCGCGGCTCCAAACAGTACTTCGACCCCGGCGTGTGAGAGATGGCCCGCCACGCCACGGTGGTTGCGGGACACGATGTCGTCCCTCGTCGCCACCAGAGCCTGCCAGTCGACGGAATCGACACTCGCCTTGACGCCCCAGCGTTCCCTGGCCTCCGCGATCCCGTCGACCAGTTCGGCGGCGTGCAGCATCGCCTTGCTGGGGATGCAGCCTCGGTGCAGGCAGGTGCCGCCCACCTTGTCGCGCTCCGCGAGCACGACCTCCAGACCGAGGGCCGCCGCCCGCAGCGCGGTCGAATAGCCGCCGGTCCCTCCGCCGATCACGATCACGTCGGTCTCACGGGTCTGTGTCATGGCTCCCACTGTCCGTTCCGCCCTTGCCATGAGTCCAAGGCAATGTTCTTGTGACATCGATGCACAGCGTCTATGGGAGATCGCGAGGATGTGTGCGGCGCCCGTTTCACAGGGTCTATGGAGGACGGCGTGAGCCTTCGGCAGATGGAGTACTTCCTCACCGTCGTCGAGGAGTCCTCCTTCACCCGCGCCGCCGAACTGCTGCACGTCACGCAGCCCGCCCTGTCGCACCAGATCAAGGCGCTCGAACGGTCCGTCGGCGGAGAGCTGCTGGAACGGCTGCCACGAGGAGTCCGGCTGACCCAGATGGGCCGGGCCTACCTGCCGCACGCCGAACTCGCCGTCCGCAGCGCCGCCCAGGCGCGACGCGCGGCCAGGGCGGCGGCGGGGGCGGAGGGCGGCGAACTGCACATCGCCGCGCTCCACGCGGTCGCGGTCGGTGTGCTCCCCGACCTGTTCGCCCGCTGGCGGCGCGAACACCCCGGCGTGGCGCTCGTCCTCCACGAATACGGCACGACCGAGGCCCTGGAGGAGCAGATCGAACGCGGCACCGCCGACCTCGCGGTGGGGCCCGCGCCACGGCACTGGCCGGGCCCGGTCGTCCCGTTCGACGAGGAGGAGATCGTGCTCGTCGTCCCCTTCGACGACGGCCTCGCGGGCCGCGCCTCCGTCCGACTCGAGGAACTGGCGGACCACACGTGGGTGCGCTGCGCGATGGAGCCGGAGGTGGAGGGCATGCGGTTCCTCGACTGGGCCTGCGGAAAGGCCGGCTTCCGGCCCCGCACGGCGGTGTGGACCCAGCACACCTCCTCCGCGGTACGGATGGCGGCGGCCGGGGTGGGGGTCGCTGCCGCGCCGGTGCACGTGGTGCGCGGAGCGGTGGGGGAGGACTGTGTGGTCCTCCCCGCGGACCCGCCGTGGCGGCGGGCACTGACGGTGTTCTCCCGGGTGGAACCGACGGGTGCGGCCGCGGCGTTCGTCGACCTGCTGACGGGCGGGCCCGCCGCGGGGGACGGGCCCGCGGGTCTGACTGCTACCGCACGCCGCCTTCCCGTACCAGCAGGGCCACCGGCCGGCGCGTGAACAGGTCGGACACGCGGACCGGGTCCCCGGTGAATTCCCGCTCCGGGGACAGGACGTCCGCCCACCGGCCCGCCGGCAGCGCCAGTTCCGTGTCCCGCCAGCCGCCCTCGCGCTCCAGCCGCAGCGACAGGCGCGTCACCGCCGTGACCACCTCGCCCGAGCGGCAGAACGCCACACAGTGGTCCGCCGCCGGCCCCTTTGCCGTGAGCGGGGTGTACGTCCCGGACGCGCCGAACACCTCGGGAGCGGCGCGACGCAGCCGCAGGGCCGCCGTGGTGAGCGCCATCTTCTCCGCGTCGAGCCCGTCAGGGGGCGGACCGCCGAACTCCACCGGGCGGCGGTTGTCAGGGTCGACCAGCGCCAGGAACTCACGCTCGGAGCCCTGGTAGACGTCCGGCACTCCCGGCATCGTCAGATGCAGCAGCGTCGCGCCGAGCACGTTCGCCCGCGCATAGGGGGCCAGCTCGTGGACGAACCGGGCGACGGAGTGCTGCGCCTGTCCCGCCGGACCGGCGTCGACGAACGCGGAGACCGCCTTCTCGTACGCCGCGTCCGGCTCCGTCCAGCTGGTCCGGAGCCCCGCCTCCCGCACGGCCTTGAGGAGCGCCGTCTCCAGGCGGCCGGCGTCGGGCACGGTGAAGCCGACCGCCGTCTGCCACACCGTCCACGCCACCAGCGGGTCGGGCGCGCTGCCGCCGGGCAGGCCCTCCGCCTCCTCGGTGATCTGCGCGAGGAAGTCGGCCCAGCGCTCCGGGCATTCGGAGAGCACCGCGACGCGCGCCCGGACGTCCGCGCTCCGCTTGGTGTCGTGCGTGGTCAGTACCGTGCCGGTCGCGGGCCGGTCGCGGACCAGCCCCGCGCAGTACGCGTGGAAGGCGTCGGGAGCGACCGCCGGATCGCCGGGGTCACCGCCGACCTCGTTCGCGGAGAGCAGCGGCCCGTACCGGTAGAACGCCTTGTCCTCGACGGACTTCGCCCGCAGCGCCGACGCGGTCTGGGCGAAGCGGGTGCGGAACGCCTCATGGACCGGTCCCGAGCCGAGACGTCCGAGGGCCAGGTCCCTGACCACGTCCACGGCCGCCGCCTCCTCCGGCACGGTGAACGTCTCCCTCGCGCCGGCCGCGGCCTCCTCCGTCAGCGCCGCCTCGTCCCCGACGCCGTACGGGCGGTAGACGGGAACGCGGACGAGCAGCTCCCGGATCGCCTTCCGCAGCGCCCACGGCGCGTGATCGCGCCGCCGGGGCCCGGCTGCGCACACCAGCCCGGCGAGGCGGACGAGTATCGCCGTCTCCGCCGCCAGCTCACGGGTCACGACCTCGTACGCGGCGTGCCGCTGAGTCGCCTCCCAGCGGCCGCCGAGCTCCTCGGGCGCCTCGGTGAACTGCTGGTGGTCCGCGGCGAGTTCGGCCGCGCCCACCGGATCGGTGAACACGCCGTCGATCTGCCGCAGGGCGTCGTACCCGGTCGTCCCGGCGACGGCCCAGCCGGCCGGCAGCGGTTCGGCGCCGGTGAGGATCTTCTCCACGACGATCCAGCAGTCCCCGCCGGTCGCCTCGTCGAGCCGCCGCAGATATCCCTCCGGGTCCGCGACCCCGTCCGGGTGGTCGACCCGCAGGCCGTCGACCACACCGTCCCGCACCAGCTCCACGATCTTGGCGTGCGTCGCGTCGAACACCTCCGGGTCCTCGACGCGGACGCCTATCAGCTCGGAGACGGTGAAGAACCGGCGGTAGTTGAGCTCGGTGCGGGCCAGCCGCCACCAGCAGAGGCGGTACCACTGGGCGTCGAGCAGTTCGGCCGGCGGTAGGTGGCCGGTCGTCCCCCGCAGCGGGAAGCGCTGCTCGCTGTAGTGCAGGACCTCGCCCTCGACGTGCATCTTGTCCATCTCGTCGCCGACGCGCCCCGCGAGCACCGGGAGCAGGATCTTCCCGTCACCCGCCTCCCAGTCGATGTCGAACCAGCGCGCGAACGGCGACCTCGGCCCCTCGCGCAGCACCTCCCAGAGTGCCCGGTTGTGGCGCGGCACAGCGGCCATGTGGTTGGGGACGATGTCGAGGACGATCCCGAGGCCGTGTTCCCTCGCCGTACGGGACAGCGCCCGCAGGCCCGCCTCGCCGCCCAGCTCCTCGCGGATCCGGCTGTGGTCGACCACGTCGTAGCCGTGCGTCGAACCTGGCACCGCCTCCAGCACCGGCGACAGATGCAGATGGGAGACGCCGAGCGCGGCTATGTGCGGCACGGCAGCGGCGGCGGCCGAGAACGGGAAACCGGGCTGGAGCTGGAGCCGGTACGTGGCGGTGGGCGTCATGCGAACATACGTACCCGGCCGGAGGGGTTCCTGCGCCCGGCCCCGGGGATGGTGTCGGCCGATCGGGTGAACTGCGGACCTGTGCGGGCGTGCCGTCGGGCCGGCGCTCGTGCGGCGTGCTCGGCGATGCGGGCGGGTGCGCCGGCGGCGGCGCGGGTGTGTCGTGCCCGCCCGCCGCCGTACCCCTGCCTAGGCGGGCCGTCGCAGCACCGTCATGCTCCGGCCGACCAGCCGCAGCTCGTCGCCCGCGGACACCATCGGGCCGTTGCCGGGCGGGACCCCCACCTTGCTCGCCGTGTCGACGACCACCTGCCACTCCTCGCCGTGGCTCACGGGCACCGTGAAGTCGAGCTCCTCCGCGCTCGCGTTGAACATCAGCAGGAACGAGTCGTCGGAGATCCGTTCGCCCCGCGGTCCCGGCTCGGAGATCGCGTGGCCGTTGAGGAAGACGGACAGCGCCTTGGCGTGCGCTGCCTGCCAGTCCCTGGCGACCATCTCGTCGCCCTGCGGGGTGAACCAGGCGATGTCGGTCAGCTCGTCGTGCGTCCCCTCCACCGGCCGGCCGTGGAAGAACCGGCGCCGCCGGAAGACGGGGTGGTCGCGCCGCAGCCACACCATCGTCTTGGTGAAGGCCAGGAGCGAACCCTCCTCGTCCTCGCCCGGCTCCGGCCAGTGGACCCAGGCGATCTCGTTGTCCTGGCAGTAGGCGTTGTTGTTGCCGCCCTGGGTGCGCCCGAACTCGTCGCCGTGGCTGAGCATCGGCACGCCCTGCGACAGCATCAGCGTCGCGATGAAGTTGCGCATCTGCCGCTCGCGCAGCTCCAGCACACCCTCGTCGTCGGTCTCGCCCTCCGCGCCGCAGTTCCACGACCGGTTGTGGCTCTCGCCGTCGCGGTTGTTCTCGCCGTTGGCCTCGTTGTGCTTGTCGTTGTAGGAGACCAGGTCGTGCAGGGTGAAGCCGTCGTGGCAGGTGGTGAAGTTGATCGAGGCCAGCGGGCGCCGCCCGTCGTCCTGGTACAGGTCGGAGGAGCCGGTCAGCCGGGACGCGAACTCGGCGAGCGTCCGCGGCTCGCCCCGCCACAGGTCGCGCACGCAGTCGCGGTACTTGCCGTTCCACTCGGTCCACAGCGGCGGGAAGTTCCCGACCTGGTAGCCGCCCTCGCCCACGTCCCAAGGCTCCGCGATCAGCTTCACCTGGCTGACCACCGGGTCCTGCTGGACCAGGTCGAAGAACGACGACAGCCGGTCCACCTCGTGGAACTGGCGGGCGAGCGTCGCGGCGAGGTCGAAGCGGAACCCGTCGACGTGCATCTCGGTCACCCAGTAGCGCAGCGAGTCCATGATCAGCTGGAGCACATGGGGACTGCGCATCAGCAGCGAGTTCCCGGTGCCGGTGGTGTCCATGTAGTACCGGCGGTCGTCCTCCATGAGCCGGTAGTACGACTCGTTGTCCAGGCCGCGGAAGGAGAGGGTGGGGCCGAGGTGGTTGCCTTCCGCGGTGTGGTTGTAGACCACGTCGAGGATGACTTCGATGCCAGCCTGGTGCAGGGCGCGCACGGCCTGCTTGAACTCGAGGACCTGTTCGCCGCGGTCGCCCCAGGAGGCGTAGGAGTTGTGGGGGGCGAAGAAGCCGATGGTGTTGTAGCCCCAGTAGTTGTTCAGCCCTGCGTCGACCAGCCGGTGGTCGTTGACGAACTGGTGCACCGGCATCAACTCGAGCGCGGTGACGCCCAGTTCCGTCAGGTGGGAGATCACGGCGGGGTGCGCCAGTCCGGCGTAGGTGCCGCGGAGCTCGGGCGGCAGCTCGGGGTGGAGCATGGTCAGGCCCTTCACATGGGCCTCGTAGATCACCGTCCGGTGGTAGTCGGTGCGCGGCAGCCGGTCGTCACCCCAGTCGAAGTACGGGTTGACCACCACCGACGTCATGGTGTGCGGTGCGGAGTCGAGGTCGTTGCGCGAGTCGGGCCGGCCGAAGTGATAGCCGTAGACCGACTCGTTCCACTCGATGGAGCCACTGATCGCACGCGCGTACGGATCGAGCAGTAGTTTCGCGGAGTTGCAGCGTTGCCCGCGCGCCGGCTCGTAGGGGCCGTGGACCCGGAAGCCGTAGCGCTGGCCGGGCATGATGCCCGGGAGATATGCGTGCCGCACAAAGGCATCGGTCTCCCGCAGCTCGACGGCCGTCTCCGAACCGTCGTCGTGCAGCAGACACAGCTCGATCCGGTGTGCGGCCTCCGAGTGCACCGCGAAGTTCGTGCCGGCGCCGTCGTACGTCGCGCCGAGGGGATACGCCTGTCCCGGCCAGACCTGCATAGATTCGACTCTTCCATTTCTGATCCGGGTAATGGGAGCTACTCGGACAAGATCCTCCCGCAAAGTGGGGCAAGCTCCTAGGACTTCGTACCCTCCTACCGGGTGACCGCTCGGAACAAGGACCGAAAAAGGCGGGGAGATGAGCCGATCGGGGGCCCCGCCGGGCCCGGCCGGCGGCGGGAATACACTCCGGCCCATGAAGACCGCGACTGCTGCCGTTGTCCAGGACCTCGCGCCGAGCGGCGTACTGCGGGCCTCCATCAACCTGGGGAACCCGGTACTGGCCAGGAGCACGCCCGACGGGCCGACCGGAGTCACCGTCGACCTCGCACGCGAGATCGGCGCCCGGCTCGGCGTACCGGTGGAACTGCTCTGCTTCGACGCGGCCCGGAAGTCGTACCGGGCCATGGCCGAGGGACACGCCGATCTCTGCTTCCTGGCCGTCGACCCCGCCCGTGAGGCCGAGGTCGCCTTCACGGCACCGTATGTACTCATCGAAGGTGTGTTTGCGGTGCCCGGCGACTCGGAGCTCACCACGGCCGCCGATGTCGACCGGCCCGGCGTGCGGATCGGGGTGAAGGAGGGATCCGCCTACGACCTCTTCCTCTCCCGCACCCTCCGGCACGCGAGCGTCGTCCGGGGGAAGGACGGGATCGACGAGTTCCGCGCCCAGGGCCTGGAGGCCGCCGCCGGCATCAGGCAGCCGATGACCGAATTCGTCGCCGCCCACCCCGGATTCCGGCTGGTCGACGGCAGATTCATGGAGATCGGGCAGGCGGTCGGCACCACCAGGAACCGCCGGCCGGAGACCGTCGGCTACCTACGGGACGTCGTCGAGGAGTTGAAGGCCGGTGGCTTCGTCGCCGAGGCGCTGAGGCGCGCCGACCAGCCCGACGACCTGGTCGCTCCGCCCGGATAGACACGGGTCTGTGAGGGGCCGGTGAACGTCAACGCTATGAATCCCCTCACTCCGGGAAGCCGGCTTCGAAGGGAACCAGGCGCATTGTTACGTGAGTTGGGGAATCTGCCGACGGATCCGGCTGCACCGGCTCCGGCGGCCGGAGTAGGCTTCCTTGATCGTTCAAGGGGGCAGGGAAGGCGGTGCGTGGGTGAGCTCGGGAGGGCTGGAGCTACCCCCCGGTGACACGGGTCACGAGGGGGGAGACTCCGCCGAGGTCCCGCCAGGAGCGGTCTCGCTCGCGCGGCCGATGGAGATCGGGGCGGAACTGGACTGGGGCGCGGACGCCTGGAGTGAGGTACGCACACGTGCCCAGCGGGCCGGGCGCGCCTACATCTGGCTGAATCTGGTGGAACAGCGGCTGCGCGCGGTGGTCGCCGCCGTGCTGCGTCCGATCTACGAGCCGGTGCACGGCGACGACTGGGTCGTCGCCGCGGCCGGCCCGGCCGGCCAGGAATGGGTGCAGCGGGCCGTCGCCGTCCGGGAGGTCTCCCGCCGCAAGGGTTATCTGCTGGACCCGGCGGACGACAACGTGCTGTCCTTCCTCACGCTGCCGCAGCTGCGCGAGCTGATGGTCCAGCACTGGCCCTGCTTCGAGCCGTACTTCGACGACCGGCGCGATGTCGAGCTGGCGCTCGACGAACTCGAGGTCGCCAGGAACGTCGTCTCCCGCAACCGCGCGCTCAACGAGGCCGTGCTCGCCCAGGCCGAGCGCGCCTCGTCCCGGCTGCTGGAGATACTCGGCAACGGCGCCGGGGTCCCCTCCGCCGAGCGGCTCCGCGTCGACGCGGTCGAGGACCTGGTCGGCGACCGGTACGCGGACGTCGTCTCCGTCCATCCCGACCGCGTCAGGCTCCAGCGCCAGCTGCCCGCGGAGGACCTCTTCGGCGGCGCGCGCCGCCTCGACGCGATCGGCATAGGACTGAACCTGCTGGTCCAGAACTTCTCCGGCCGAAGGCTCGTCCGGCTGGCCGAGTCGGGCTGCCGGGTCCGGCTGCTCTTCCTGAACCCGGCGAGCAGCGCCGTCAAGCGCCGTGAGCGCGAACTCGGCCTGAAGAAGGGCGAGCTGAGCCGCACGGTGGAGATGAACATCCTCCACATGCGGCGCGTCCGGTCCCGGCTGCGGGACCCGGGCGCCTTCGAGATCCAGGTCTTCGACGAGACCCCCCGCTTCACCGCCTACCTCGTCGACGGCGACGGGCCGGACGGCCTCGCCGTCGTCCAGTCCTACCTCCGCCGGGCCCGCGGCATGGAGGCCCCCGTGCTGGTGCTGCGGGGCGGCGGGCGTTCGGTCGTGCGTGCCGGACAGGACACCGAGACCGGGCTTTTCCAGACATATCGCGAGGAGTTCGAGTCGGTCTGGACCGATTCGCGTCCAGTGTCCTGAGTGCCCCGGTCCGAACCGGCTGTCAGTGGCCCGTGCGAGAGTGGTCGTCAACTGGGGGAAGCACCAACGCACCACACAGAAGGGGGCACCCATGTCCTGGCACCGCGAGCTGCTCGTCGGCTTCGATCTGGAGACGACGGGGACCGATCCGCTCGACGCACGCATCGTCACCGCGGCCGTCGTCGAGCTGCGGGCCGGCGAGCCGGTGCGGAGCCACGGCTGGATGGCCGACCCGGGGATAAGCATTCCGGCGCAGGCGTCCGCGATCCACGGCATCAGCAACGAGCGGGCGTCCGCGGAGGGCCGGCCCGCGCGCGAGGTGGTCGAGGAGATCGCCGGCACGCTGACCGCCCACTGGCGGCAGGGGGTCCCGGTCGTCGCGTACAACGCCGCCTTCGACCTGACGCTGCTGGCGGCCGAGCTGCGGCGGCACGGCCTGCCCTCGCTCGGCGAGCGGCTGGACGGCCGACCGATCGGCCCCGTCATCGACCCGTACACGATCGACCGGGCGGTCGACCGCTACCGCAAGGGCAAGCGCACCCTCGAAGCGGTCTGCGTCGAATACGGCGTGGTGCTCGGCAGCGCGCACCACGCCGATGCCGACGCCCGCGCCGCGGTCCTGGTGGCCTGCGCGATAGCCGAGCGGCACGCCGCGGTGGCCTCCCTCACCGTCGCGGAGCTGCACGAACGACAGGTCGACTGGTACGCGGAGTGGGCGGTCGGCTTCCAGAGCTTCCTGCGCCGCAAGGGCACCGCCGACGCGGTGATCGACACCTCCTGGCCGATGCGGGAGCCGGCGCCGGTCGTCGGCTAGAAGGGGTACCAGCGCGCCTCGGGGTCGTCGTCGCGCAGGGAGGTCACCCGGCGGCGGAATTCGGCCAGTGCCTTGGGGTTGGCCGGTGCGTGCTGGGCGACCCAGGCGCAGCTGGCCGTCTCGCGGGCGCCGCGCAGGACGGCGCAGCCCTCCCACTCCCGCACGTCCCAGCCGTAGGCGCCGGCGAACGCGTCGTACGCCTCGGCGGGCAGGCCGTAGCGGTCACGGGACAGGGCCATGACCACCAGGTCGTGCTCGCGCAGGTCCGACGAGACGGTCTCCAGGTCGACCAGGACCGGACCGTCCGGGCCCACGAGGACGTTGCGGGGGAGCGCGTCACCGTGGATCGGGCCCGGCGTGAGGTGCGGGGTGAGACCGGCCGCGGCGGCTTCGAACCCGTCGCGACGCTCCCGCAGATACGCGGCGTCGGCCGGATCGATCGCGTCGCCCGCCAGACGCAGCCAGCGTTCGACACCGCCGAGCAGCTCCCGGCGGGGCAGCCCGAAGGAAGGGGCGGGGAGCGCGTGGAAGAGGCGCAGCAGTTCCGCGAGGTCGGCCGGCCCCGCCGGCCGTACGGCGTCGGGCAGCCGGTGCCACACCGTCACCGGGTGACCGTCGACCAGCCGCGCCACGGGTTCGGCGGCCCGTACCGCCGGCACCCCGGCGCTCGCCAGCCAGCCGGCGACCGCTAGTTCCCGCTCGGCCCGCGGCAGCGTCTCGGCGTCCCGGCCGACCTTCACCACCGCCCGGTCCGCCGCGAACACGGCATTCTCGCCGAGCGCCAGCAAGGCCGCGTCCGCCGGGAAACCGGCTGCCGTCAGCACCTCGCGTGCCCGTGTCTCGTCCATCGTCCTCTCCCAGCACCGTCGTGAATCCGACAAAGTCTCGCATCCGTGCAGGTCGCCTTGACGAACCGACGGCCCGTCAGCACGATGACGGGGGCCGCCGGGGCGGCCGGACAATCCATGACCAGCCGCCCGAAGGAGTCGAATACGTGATATCGGCGACCGCAACGGCGCGGTCCGGGAAGAAGGCGGCCCGGAGCACCGGGAGAGCGGTGGACCACGGGGCCTGGTTCCTCGTCCTGCCCGCGCTGATCCCCATCCTGGTGCTGAGCGTGGGACCGCTGCTCTACGGCATCTCGCTGGCCTTCACCGACGCCCAGGCCGGGCGCACCGAACCCACCGAATGGATCGGCACGCTCAACTTCCAGGACCTGCTCCACGACACACTCTTCTGGGAGTCGTTCAGGATCGGTCTGCTGTGGGCGGTCGGGGTGACCGTCCCGCAGTTCCTGCTCGCGCTCGGCCTCGCCCTGCTGCTCGACCAGCGGCTGCGGCTGCGCTGGCTCGCCCGGGCGCTGGCGATCGTCCCGTGGGCGATGCCCGAGGTCGTCGTCGGCATCATGTGGCGGCTCGTCTACAACCCCGACGCGGGCATCCTCAACGAGACCCTGCGGGACCTGGGCCTGGGCGGCGGACACGACTGGCTCACCGGCCTCGCCACCGCCCTGCCGGCGGTGATCGTCGTCGGGATCTGGGCCGGCATGCCGCAGACCACCGTCGCGCTGCTCGCCGGACTGCAGAACACCCCGCACGAACTGCATGAGGCGGCCGCCCTCGACGGCGCGGGTGCCTGGCGCCGGTTCCGTACCGTCACCTGGCCGGCGATCAGACCGGTCGCGCTCGCCGTCACCGCCCTGAACTTCATCTGGAACTTCAACGCCTTCGCGCTGGTGTACGTGCTCACGAGCGGCGGTCCGGGCGGCCGGACCCGGCTGCCGATGCTGTTCGCCTACGAACAGGCCTTCCGCTACGGCCAGTTCGGGTACGCGGCGGCGATGGGCTGCGTCATGGTCGCGCTCATCTCGGTGATGCTCGCCTTCTACCTGGTGGGACGGCTCAAGGGAGGCGAGGACGCATGACGGCTCTGCGTACCGGCAGGGCGGGGCGCGCCGGACAGTACGCCGCGCTCCTCGGCTATCTGGTCTTCCTCGCCTTCCCGTTCCTGTGGCTGATCTCCACGGCGTTCAAGCCGCCGCGCGAGCTGGGGTCGCTGCACCCCACGTGGATCCCGGTGAACCCGACGCCGGCGAACTTCCGGCAGGCCTTCGACGAACAGCCGCTGCTCCAGGCCGCCGGCAACAGTCTGGTCGCGGCCCTCGCCGCCGCGCTGATCGCGGTGGTGATCGCGACCCCCATGGCGTACACGATGGCCCGCCGCCGCGGCCGGCTCACGACGGCGGCGACAGGCTGGGTCGTGGTCAGCCAGGCCTTCCCGTTCGTCCTGGTGATCATTCCGCTGTTCCTGGTCCTGAAGAACCTCCAGCTGATCAACACCCTGTCCGGCCTGATCTTGGTGTACGTCGTCTGGTCGCTGCCGTTCGCGCTGTGGATGCTCGTCGGCTATGTACGGGCGGTGCCACGCGAGTTGGAGGAGGCGGCGGCGGTGGACGGCGCGGGCCGGCTCCGTACGCTGGTGTCGGTCACCGCGCCGCTGCTGGCGCCGGGCATCGTCGCCACCGCGCTGTTCGCGTTCATCACCGCCTGGAACGAGTTCTTCTTCGCGCTCGTCCTGCTCAAGACGCCGGAGAAGCAGACCCTGCCGGTCGTGCTGACCCACTTCCTCGGCGCGGAGGGCGTCGCCGACCTGGGGCCGCTCGCCGCGGCCGCGTTCCTCGCGACGATCCCCTCACTCGTCATCTTCGCGATCATCCAGAAGCGGATCACGGGCGGCATGCTGGCCGGGGCGGTGAAGAGCTGATGCGCACACGCAGCACACGGGGCCGGCTGTTCGCGGCCGCCGCCGCGTTCGCCCTGCTGATGACGGGCTGTTCGGACGGCCCCGCCCGCGACGACGGCACGATCAGGCTCCGCTTCCAGTCGCTCGCCTGGCAGAAGGAGTCCGTCGACGCCAACAAGGAACTGGTGAAGGAGTGGAACGCCGCCCACCCCGACGTGCAGGTCGAGTACGTCCAGGGCAGCTGGGACAGCGTCCACGACCAGCTGCTCACCTCCTTCGAGGGCGGTGAGGCGCCCGACATCATCCACGACGCCTCCGACGACCTCGCCGACTTCGCCTACGGGGGCTATCTCGCGGACCTTACAGAGCTGCTGCCCGAGCGCCTGATGACCGACATTCCGCGGCACAGCTGGGAGACCACGACCTTCGGCGACGGCGTGTACGGCGTCCCGTTCCTCCAGGAAC
Source organism: Streptomyces sp. NPDC054847 (assembly GCF_053610925.1). Lineage (NCBI taxonomy): Bacteria > Bacillati > Actinomycetota > Actinomycetes > Kitasatosporales > Streptomycetaceae > Streptomyces > Streptomyces sp. NPDC054847. The sequence goes on from NZ_JBSGZJ010000003.1 coordinate 59,010, forward strand.
CGCGCGTGCTGATCGCCAACACCGAGATTCTCGAATCGTCCGGGGTCCGGATCCCCACGGCCGACAGGCCGTGGAGCTGGGAGGAGTTCCGTCAGGTCTCCAAGGACCTGACGCAGAGGATGGGCAAGGGGAAGTACGCCGTCGCGTGGCCGCTCAAGGAACCGGTGTCCGTCACGCTCAACCTGGGTCTTTCTGCGGGCGGCAGGCTGTTCCACCGGGGGCAGGACGGCAAGGTCACCATCGACTTCAGGGACGGCGACGGCGTCGTGCCCGGCACGATCCACGATCAGGTCAACGTCGACAAGAGCGCCTCACGCAGCACGCTGGGCATGGGCGGGTCGGACACCCTGCCCGGCTTCTTCGGCGGCAAGTACGCCATGGTCCCGCTGGGCTTCTCGTACCGGCAGCAGATCGCCCAGCAGGCGCCGGAGGGCTTCCGGTGGACGGTCCTGCCCGCGCCCGCGGGGCCGGGCGGGCCCGCCCAGGGGGTCAGCCCGCAGACGCTCTCCGTCGCGCAGGACAGCGCCCACAAGAAGGAAGCGGCGCAGTTCATCGACTTCATGCTGCGCCCGCAGAACATGGTCCGGCTGGCCAGGGGCGACTGGATGCTGCCGACGGGCCAACAGGCCCTTCGTGACCCGGCCCTGCACACCGAGAAGGACGGCTGGGCGACCGGCGCGGATCTGGCCCGGCATCTGCGGTCGGCCCCCGCCCAGTCGGTGCGCGGCTACCCGGAGTGGAAGGACAAGGTGGCGACACCCGCGTACCAGGAGTACTACAGCGGTGCGATCGACGAGAAGGAGCTGAAGGAGCGGCTGGTGAGGGACGGGAACCTGGTGCTGGCCCGGTATCAGCGCTGAGGCCGGGGCCTCGTGCCGCGTCGGCACATGGGTCCCGCCGGAGCCGGCTCCGTCCGCCGGGCGGCTCCGGCACGGCCAACTGGACCGTCCCCCGGCATCGGCGCCGGCCGGCTTGCGGCGCGGTCCCGCTCGGCAGCGCGGTCACGGCGGTGGTCACGGCGGACGGCGCGGTTCACGAC
>NZ_JBSGZJ010000004.1:0-50468 GCF_053610925.1 Streptomyces sp. NPDC054847
CCTCCGTCGGGAGGGCAGGGGCCTTGGCCTTTGCTCCGCGGCCCGGCCCGGTGGGCCGGCCGGGCGTCAGATCTCGTAGACCGCGCCGGGACGGGCGACCTCCGTCGGGCCGTCGTACACCGCCCGCGCGTCGCGCAGCGTCTGCCCGGGGTCCGTCCACGGCGGGATGTGGGTCAGGACCAGCCGGCCCGCGTTCGCGCGCCGGGCGTAGGCCCCGGCCTCCCGGCCGTTGAGGTGGAGGTCCGGGATGTCCTCCTTGCCGTGCGTGAAGGACGCCTCGCACAGGAAGAGGTCCGCGCCCGCGGCGAGGTCGTCGAGCGCGTCGCACACACCGGTGTCGCCCGAGTACGTCAGTGTCCTGCCGCCGTGCTCCAGCCGGATGCCGTACGCCTCGACGGGATGCGCCAGTCGCTCCGTGAAGACGGTGAAGGGGCCGATCTCGAAGTGCCCCGGCTTCAGGGTCTGGAAGTCGAACACCTCGCTCATGGAGGAGGCGGAAGGCGTGTCGGCGTAGGCCGTGGTCAGACGCTGTTCTGTGCCCTCGGGGCCGTGGACCGGGATGGGTGCGCAGCGGCCGCCGTCGTGGCGGTAGTAGCGGGCGACGAAGTACCCGCACATGTCGATGCAGTGGTCCGCGTGAAGGTGGCTGAGGAAGATGGCGTCGAGATCGTAGAGACCACAGTGGCGCTGCAACTCTCCGAGGGCGCCGTTGCCCATGTCGAGGAGCAGCCGGAAGCCGTCGGCCTCTACGAGGTAGCTCGAGCAGGCCGATTCCGCGGACGGGAACGACCCGGAGCAGCCGACGACGGTGAGCTTCATGGAGCTGGAACCTCCGTTGACGGGGAGGGCTGGGGGAAGGTCGTGCGGTGCGTCGAGCGTAAGGCGCGAAACGGCCGGTCGCTCCTCAGCCGCCCCGTGTTGTGGGTAACGTCACCCCCCGTCCCGGGCCGGGAACGAGGGGTGACATCGCCTGGTTCGTATGAAGTTGTGACCGCTCACGGTCTTCGGGTGTTCAGCCCTGCACGTCTTTGGCGGACCTCGACCGGGTCATGCCCAGAGCTGGCCCTGGAGTGTCTCGATCGCCGCTTCCGTCGTCTCCGCGGTGTAGACGCCCGTCGACAGGTACTTCCAGCCGCCGTCGGCCACCACGAACACGATGTCGGCGGACTCGCCGGCCTTGACGGCCTTCTTCCCGACGCCGATGGCGGCGTGCAGTGCCGCGCCTGTGGAGACGCCCGCGAAGATGCCCTCCTGCTGGAGGAGTTCGCGGGTGCGGGTGACCGCGTCCGCCGAGCCGACCGAGAAGCGGGTGGTCAGCACGGACGCGTCGTACAGCTCGGGGACGAAGCCCTCGTCGAGGTTGCGCAGGCCGTACACGAGGTCGTCGTAGCGCGGTTCCGCGGCCACGATCTTGACGTCGGGCTTGTTCTCGCGCAGGTAGCGCCCGACGCCCATGAGGGTGCCGGTGGTGCCGAGGCCCGCGACGAAGTGCGTGACGGACGGCAGGTCGGCGAGGATCTCCGGGCCGGTGGTGGCGTAGTGGGCGCCGGCGTTGTCCGGGTTTCCGTACTGGTAGAGCATCACCCAGGACGGGTTCTGCTCGGCGAGCTCCTTGGCGACGCGTACGGCGGTGTTGGAGCCGCCGGCCGCGGGGGACGGGATGATCTCGGCACCCCACATCTTCAGGAGGTCACGCCGTTCCTGCGAGGTGTTCTCCGGCATGACGCAGACGATGCTGTAGCCCTTGAGCTTGGCCGCCATCGCCAGCGAGATGCCGGTGTTGCCGCTGGTGGGCTCGAGGATGGTGCAGCCCGGGGTGAGGCGGCCGTCCTTCTCCGCCTGCTCGACCATGTGGAGCGCGGGGCGGTCCTTGATCGAGCCGGTGGGGTTGCGGTCCTCGAGCTTGGCCCAGATCCGGACGTCGTCGGAGGGCGACAGCCGCGGGAGCCGGACCAGCGGCGTGTTGCCTACGGCCGCGAGCGGGGAGTCGTATCGCATCAGCGATCAGACCATGCCGCCGGCGACGGCCGGCAGGATCGTGACGCTGTCGCCGTCGGCGAGCTTGGTGGAGATGCCGTCGAGGAAGCGGACGTCCTCGTCGTTCAGGTAGACGTTGACGAAGCGGCGCAGCTGGTCGCCCTCGACGATGCGCTCCTGGATGCCGTTGTGACGGGACTCGAGGTCGGCGAGGAGCTCGGCGAGGGTGTCCCCGTTGCCCTCGACGGCCTTGGCGCCGCCGGTGTAGGTGCGGAGGATGGTCGGGATGCGGACCTCGATGGCCATGACGTGGGCTCCTGTGGTGGAAGGTGGCGTAGGGGCGCGCGGCTGTGGGCCCCCGCGCGAGGGGGTGTGGCTGGAGTGCGCTGTTCCGTCAGGCTGTGCCGTGGGAACGACAGGGCGCTGCCGTACACATCGCGCTGGCGAGGCGGCACAGGTCGACGTGCAGCCGCGCCACGAGCAGCAGAGTGCTCGGCGTCTTGTCGCTCACGTCATGGGGAACCATGCGCTCATCGTATCGATTCCCGGTCCGCCCCCCGGAGTGTGATCTCGCATGATGGACGTTATGCGCTCAGGATGCGGACCTGGGGCGCCCGGAGGGGTTCGTCCCGCTCCGCGCCGGGGGTGCGTGGCGCGGCGGGACCGGCTCGTCGGGCGCCCGCGGCGGAGGCTCAGTAGGCCTCCACGACCTTCACGTCCTCTTCGGTGATCTCGCCGTCCACGATGCGGAACGAGCGGAACTGGAAGGGCCCGGCGTCGTCGGTGTCCGCCGTGGAGACCAGGACGTAGTGGGCGCCGGGTTCGTTGGCGTAGCTGACGTCGGTGCGGGAGGGGTACGCCTCGGTCGCGGTGTGCGAGTGGTAGATGATCACGGGCTCCTCGTCCCGGTCGTCCAGCTCGCGGTAGAGCTTGAGCAGATCGCCCGAGTCGAACTCGTAGAACGTGGGCGAACGGGCCGCGTTCAGCATCGGGATGAAGCGCTCGGGACGGCCGGAGCCCTCCGGTCCGGCGACGACGCCGCAGGCCTCGTCCGGGTGGTCCTCACGGGCGTGGGCGACGATCTGGTCGAAGAGGGCCTGGGTGATGGTCAGCATGGGCCACAGGATAGGCAGACGGCCTCCGGATCCGAGATCCGGAGGCCATCAGTTGAGACGAGCGGTGGACCGCGCCGTCGTCAGTCGGACTTCGCCGCGTACTCCCGCTGCGCCGCCCGCTCGACGACGCGCGGGTTGTTCCGCTTCAGCACCTGCCAGCCGACGGCGAGGCCGAGGGCCCAGGCGGCGGCGACGTACAGGGAGATCCGGCCCGCCTCGTCGAAGGCGACCATGCCGGTCACGCCGATGAGGAAGAGCAGGGCGACCCAGCTGAAGAGGGCGCCGCCCGGAGCCGGGAAGGACGAAGCGCGCAGCCGTCCGGCGTCCACGGCCGAGCGGTAGCGGATGTGGCTGACGAGGATCATCATCCAGGTCCAGATGCCGGCCGCGGTGGCGACGGACACCACATACCCGAAGGCCTTCTCCGGGACGATGTAGTTGAGGACCACGCCGATGCCCATGAGGGTGACGGAGACCGCGATGCCGACCGCCGGCGTGCGGCGGCGGTTGAGCTTCCCGAGCGCCTGGGGCGCCTCGCCGTTGGAGGCGAGGTCGCGCAGCATCCGGCCGGTGGAGTACATGCCGGAGTTGCAGGACGACAGGGCCGCGGTGAGCACCACGAAGTTGACGATGCCCGCGGCGAGCGGGATGCCGATCTTCTCGAAGGCGTGCACGAAGGGGCTCTGACCCGCGGAGAACTCGGTCCACTTGACGACGGAGAGGATCACGACCAGGGCGCCGACGTAGAAGATGATGATGCGCCAGGGCAGCGTGTTGATCGCCTTGGGGAGGGTCTTCTCCGGGTCCTCCGACTCGCCGGCCGTCACGCCGACGAGCTCGACGGCGAGGTAGGCGAACATGACGCCCTGCAGGGTCATCAGGCTGGAGCCGATGCCGTTGGGGAAGATTCCGTCGTAGGACCAGAGGTTGGAGACGGAGGCGGTGTCACCGGCGTCGGAGAAGCCGAGGGTGAGGACGCCGAGACCGATCACGATCATGCCGATGATCGCGGTGACCTTGACCATCGAGAACCAGAACTCGACCTCGCCGAAGATCTTCACCGAGATCAGGTTGACGCCGAAGAGCACCACCAGGAAGACCAGTGCGCTGACCCATTGAGGGATCTCGGGGAACCAGAAGTGCATATAGATGGCCGCCGCGGTGAGCTCGGCCATGCCGGTGACGATCCACATCAGCCAGTACGTCCAGCCGGTGACATAGCCGAAGAACGGGCCGAGGAACTCGCGCGCGTACTCGGCGAAGGAGCCGGAGACGGGCCGGTACAGGAGCAGCTCACCGAGTGCTCGCATGATGAAGAAGATGACGACGCCCGCGAGGGCGTACATCAGGATGATGCTGGGTCCGGCCTTGGCGATGTTCGCGCCGGCTCCCATGAACAGGCCCACGCCGATGGCACCGCCGATGGCGATCATCTGGACCTGACGGCTGCCGAGTCCGCGCTCGTAGCCCTCTTGAGAGGTGTTGCCCCCGGCCTCGTCGCCGGCGTGATTGTCGACCTGTACCGAGGTCATTGGTGATGCGCCTTTCTCCATGCCGATCCGCTCCCGCTTCGTCGAGCGGCCGCGGATCAGGTCCTGATCCCCCCGGATGTGGATGGAGTGCCTCCGGCGGTCGGCCGGACGGGGCGCACTCGGGAAACAGGGGTGGCGTTCCCCGAGCGGTCGTGAAGGTCTATCACGACGGCAACAGTGATCCACTGGCTGGAGAGTGGCGCACGCCACAGGAAAATACGGACAAACGACCCGCCGCGTGAGGAACGGTGACGCCCCGTTGACGGGATCGTTATCCGGATTTGAGAGTCCGTTGAGCGAACGGAGCGCTCAGGGCATCAGGGTCTCGACGAGCGTCTCCTGCAGCGCTCCGAGCCACAGATACGCCATGACCATCGGCTTGCGCGGGTCGGAGTCCGGGAGGCGGTAGAGGTCCTCGTTCTCGTCCTCTTCACCGACGTCGAGACGGGTGCCGATGGTCAGCCGCAGGTCGTTGAGGGCGCCGAGCCAGTGCAGGCAGTCGTCGGCCGCCAGCTTCAGGACGGCGCCGCCGTCACCCGCCGGGGTGAGGGCGTCGAGGCTGCGCACGACGGCGAGGGCGTCCTCCCGCTTGCGGGTGCGCAGGTCGTTCTCGGTGAACCGCCGGAACTCGGAGGAGGCGGCCCTCAGCTCCTCGTCGGGCGTTCCCGCCTCCGGATCGGCGTACGCCTCCGGGAACAGGCGCGCGAGCGCGGGATCGGACGGGGGCTCGCTCGGTCCCTCCGCGAAGAGGGCCGCCAGCGGGTCCGCCCCCTCGGCCGGCTCGTCGCCGGGACCGATGAGTTCGAGGAGCTGAACCGCGAGGGAGCGCAGGATGGCGATCTCCACCTCGTCCAGGGCGACCGCGGCCCCGCCGCCGTCGAGCGGCTCGAAGTGAGAGCTCATCAGCCGCGGTCCTGGGTGAGCGTGGCCCAGAGTCCGTATCCGTGCATCGCCTGCACGTCACGCTCCATCTCCTCGCGGGTACCGCTGGAGACGACGGCGCGCCCCTTGTGATGGACGTCGAGCATCAGCTTGTGCGCCTTGTCCTTCGAGTAGCCGAAATAGGCCTGGAAGACATAGGTGACGTAGCTCATCAGATTGACCGGGTCGTTGTGCACCAGCGTCACCCAGGGCACATCGGGCTCGGGGACGGCGTGCGCCTCCTCCGCCGACTCGGTTCGTTCGATCTCTACGGGCATCGTCACTCAACCCATGCTGCCACCCGGGAGGCCGTATCGCACAAACGCCCCCCGGCCCCGCCGGAAGCACATCTCGTCAGATTGACGAGATGTGCGCTAGCATCACCGTCATGAACACAGCAGACCTTGGGCTGCCGGTGGACGTGCCGTCGACCGCGCTCTTCACCGATCAGTACGAGTTCACGATGCTGCAGGCGGCGCTGAAGGCCGGCACGGCCGAGCGGCGTTCCGTCTTCGAGGTCTTCACCCGACGCCTGCCGGAGGGCCGCCGCTACGGCGTGGTGGCCGGGACCGGCCGCGTCCTGGACGCCGTGGAGAACTTCCGCTTCGATGCGGGCGTCCTCGGCTTCCTGCGCGAACAGCACATCGTCGACGAGCCCACACTCGAGTGGCTCGCCCGCTACCGCTTCAGCGGCGACATCTGGGGCTACCCCGAGGGCGAGGTGTACTTCCCCGGTTCGCCGATCGTCCGGGTGGAGGGCAGCTTCGCCGAATGCGTGCTGCTGGAGACGGTGATCCTCTCGATCCTCAACCACGACTCCGCGATCGCGGCCGCCGCCTCCCGGATGTCGGCCGCCGCGGGCGGACGCCGGCTCATCGAGATGGGCGCGCGCCGCACCCACGAACTGTCGGCGGTCGCCGCGGCACGCGCCGCGTACGTCGGCGGCTTCGACTCCACGTCGGACCTCGCGGCCGGCTTCCGTTACGCCATCCCCACCGTGGGCACCAGCGCGCACGCCTTCACCCTGCTGCACGACAGCGAGCGCGGCGCGTTCAAGGCGCAGGTCGAGTCACTCGGACGGGGTACGACGCTGCTCGTCGACACCTACGACGTGGCCGAGGCCGTCCGCACGGCCGTCGACATCGCCGGTCCCGAGCTCGGCGCCGTCCGCATCGACTCCGGCGACCTGCTGCTCGTCGCGCACCGGGTGCGCCAGCAGCTGGACGAGCTCGGGGCCGTCGACACCAAGATCGTGGTCACCTCGGACCTCGACGAGTACGCGATCGCCTCCCTGGCCGCCGCGCCGGTCGACGCCTACGGCGTCGGCACCCAACTGGTCACCGGCAGCGGCCACCCCACCTGCTCGATGGTCTACAAGCTCGTCGCCCGCGCCCGGTCCACGGACACTGCCGCGCCGCTCGAGCCCGTCGCCAAGAAGTCCCTGGGCGGCAAGATGTCGGTCGGCGGCCGCAAGTGGGCCGCGCGCCGTCTCGACGCCGACGGGATCGCGGAGGCCGAGGTCGTCGGTGTCGGCGACGTGCCCGCGGAGCTCGCGGAGGGGCAGCTGCTGGTGGAGCTGGTCAAGGGCGGCGACGTCGTCGCCCGCGAGCCGCTGGACGCGGCCCGCGCCCGGCACGCCGCCGCACGGGCGGGCCTGCCGATGTCGGCGATCCAGCTGTCGCGCGGCGAGGCGGTCATCCCGACCGAGTACGTGTGAGCAGGCCGGAATGAACCACCCTTAAAGGGGCAGGGAGCACGACGACCCGCCGCGCGGGCCGCAACCCCCTCCCGTACGGCGTGGCGAGTGTCTACGCTCAGTAGTTCTGTTCGCCGCCGGTCGTGTGCGCCGGCGGTCGTGTGCGGCCCGTCCGCCCCGCTTCCGTCCGCAGTCCGCAGTCCGCCCTCTCCCACCGAAGGACACCCGCCATGCACCGCGCCTTGATCGTGGTCGACGTTCAGAACGACTTCTGCGAGGGCGGCAGCCTCGCCGTGGCGGGAGGTGCCGATGTCGCGGCCGCCATCACCGAGCTGATCGGCAACGCCCAGCCCGGCTACCGCCACGTGGTCGCCACGCGCGACCACCACGTCGAACCGGGCGACCACTTCTCCGACCACCCGGACTTCGTCCGCTCGTGGCCGCCGCACTGCGTGGCCGGCACGGAGGGCGTCGGATTCCACCCGAACTTCGCCCCGGCCGTCGCCTCCGGCGCGATCTCCGCGGTCTTCGACAAGGGCGCGTACGCGGCGGCGTACAGCGGCTTCGAGGGGACGGACGAGAACGGCACGGCCCTGGCGGAGTGGCTGCGCGCCCGCGACGTCACCGAGGTGGACGTCGTCGGCATCGCGACCGACCACTGTGTGCGGGCAACCGCGCTGGACGCCGCGCGGGAGGGCTTCCGGACGAATGTGCTGCTCGGGCTGACGGCGGGGGTGTCGGCGGACTCGACGGCGCGGGCGCTGGAGGAGATGCGGGAGGCGGGCGTCGACCTGTCGGGCAAGCCGGTGGTGTGACGCGGTCCCGCCCGCTTCCCGCTGTACCGATGTGCGGCTCCGCCGCCGGGCCTGCCCCTACGCCGGGCGGGCCGGGCGCAGGAGGGCTCGGGCCGGGTGCCAGAGTTCCGCGCCCGCGGTCTGGTCGGGACGCCACAGCAGACCGTCGGGGTGGTGCAGCACCGCCGTGATCTCGTCCGGCGTCGGCGGTGCCGTGTTCCCCCGCAGGTACACCGCCCTGAAGCCGAGGTTCCGTAGCCGCGTCAGCGCCCTCGCGCGGTTCGCCGCGTGGACCAGGAAGCGGACCGTGGCACCGCCCCCGGCCGGGCTCGGCAGGCTGATCGCGACGACGACGCTGCCGCCTGGCAACTTGCAATAACCTCCGCCGGGCATGCGGAACCACTCCCCCGTGAGTCACTGTCAATAAGAACCTCGGTCAGACGCACCTAAACACGATCGGCCGCCGCCCGCTAGAGGGCGACGGCCGATCATGCTTTGACCTGGGGTGTTACGGATTACTTGGTCGACGGACCAACATTGATGGTGATCGTCCGGCCGCTCAGCGGCTCCTTGACGATCGAGATCTTGGTGTTGGTGTCAGTTACCTTGACGCTGCCCGTCGGGTTCTCCGGGTACCAGTAGACGCCCTTGCGGTCGTCGAAGACCGGGTTGCCCCGCTGGGACGCGATCCAGTGCGGCTTGTCCGCGTTGTGCAGCCAGAAGCTGTCCGTGCGGTACCGGCTGAACGTCGAGTCGAACGTCTGGATCTTGTTGCGCAGCACCGTGCCGTCGGACCACTTCAGCGGCTTGGCGTGCGCGTCCACCGGAAGGATCAGACCCTGGCCGTGGTGGGCGCTGGTGTTGTTGTCCTTCTGGGAGGTGTCCCACTGCCAGATCATCAGACCGTTCTGGTAGGGGTAGTGCTCGACCCAGTTGTCGCGCGGCGCCTTGAAGCCGAAGTTGTACGGGCCGACCTCGAGGGTCTTGTCGTACGACACGTACTGGCGGTTCTCGGCGATGTAGTACTGCTCGTACTCGAGCGTGAAGGACTCACCGATGCGGTTGAAGCCCTTCGCGGTCCAGCCGGCGACCTCGCCCTCGGCGTTGTCCGAGAAGACGGGCGCGCCGTCGGCCTTGATCGTGATGGCGTCGGCCGTGAAGCCCTTGCCCGCCACGCCGCCGTCCGTCTGGTAGCGGAAGCGGACGTCGACCTTCTGGCCCGCGTAGGCGTCCAGCGAGTAGACGAGCTTCTTGTGGCCCTCGGACGGACCGGTCAGCGCCGGCTTGTCGCCCGCGTCACGGGTGATCGCCTTGCCGTCGGCCGTGCCGTCCACCGGCGTCCAGTTGGCGCCGCCGTCCGTCGAGACCTCCGCGTAGAGGTAGTCGTAGTCGGCCTCGATGTCCCACCAGCCGTCGAGCTCCAGGGAGGCGGACGACTTGCCGGTGAGGTCCACCGAGCGGGACAGGGTGTTCTTGAGGTCGTCACCCATGTCGCTCCACCACTGCTTGGAGCCCTCGGAGGGCTTCACGACAGTCGTGGTGACGGGCTTCTTCGGCAGCTCGACGACGAGCGCCTGCGGCTTGTCGGTGTTGTACGCCGACACGCCGAGGGTGTGGGTCGACTTCGTGGCGGCCTTGGCCGTCTCGTAGTTGAGCCAGCCCAGCTGGAGCTTGTCCCAGGCGGTCATGTCGCCGGGGAGGTCGCCGATGGAGTCCTTGCCGGTGCCGAGCCAGGAGCCGGCCGACATCAGGGTCCAGTAGCCGGTCGAGTTCTCGCCGCCGCCGGAGGTGTCGTAGTGGTCCGGCAGACCGAGGTCGTGACCGTACTCGTGGGCGAAGACACCGAGGCCGCCGTTCTCGGGCTGCATGGTGTAGTCGCCGACCCAGATGCCGGTGTTGCCGATCTGGGTGCCGCCGGACTTGTTGTTCTCCGGGCCGGTCTTGCCGGCGTCGGTGCCGTAGGCGTACCAGCGGTGCGCCCACAGGGCGTTGGTGCCCTCGGCGCCGCCGCCGGCCGACTCGTCCTCGCCCGCGTGGACGATCTGGAAGTGGTCGATGTAGCCGTCGGCCTCGTTGAAGTTGCCGTCGGCATCGAAGTCGTAGCGGTCCCACTGGTCGTACTCGGCCAGCTGCGCCTTGATCTCCGCGTCGGTCTTGCCCTTGGCCTTCTGGTCGGCGGCCCAGGCGGTCACGCCGTCCTTGACCGTGTCCCAGACGTTGGCGCAGTTGCTCTGGCCGCAGTAGTTGGAGCCGTAGCGGGCCTCGTTGTAGTCGACCTTGACCCAGTCGGAGACGGCGCCGTCGACCGAGTAACGGCCGGACGAGGTCTTCTCGTAGTAGGTCTTCAGCGACTGCTTCGGCTGCCCGTTCTCGTCCTTGCCGGTGCCGAAGTACAGGTCCTGGAAGTGCTCCTGGTTGTAATCGGCCTGCCAGGCGGTCGAGTTGTCCTTCGACCGGTCCGGCTCCGCGATCTGGTTGTGCAGCGGGCCGGGCGTGCCGCCGTACTTCTTGACCGGCGGCTTGGGGCCGTCGGCGCCGTCCGGGTCGTACATCGTCGTGTCGTCGACCTTGTCGCCGAACTCGACGAGGATGGTGAAGATCTTCTCGGTCTTCTCCCGGGCGAGCTCGACGTACTTCTTGTCGTCGAGCTTGACGACCTTGGAGCCGCCGCGCTGCTGCACGTTGGCGTCGCCGGATATGACCTGCTCGAGAGCGGCCTGTCGCTGCTCCTCCTGCTGCTTGCTGAAGGGACCCTCGAGGTCGTGCTCGACATGGCCCTTGTGCGGTGCCGGGTCGTGCCGCTCGATGCCCGCAGGATCCGCCGGCTTCTGGCCGTCGGCCTGGGCACTGGTGAACGCCGATGCGGTCGCGGTCGTCGCGGCAAGGGCCACGAGCACCGCGGAGGCTCTGAACGTCCGTCGCTTGCTGGTCACTTGATGGTGTCCTCCCCCGCGTTCCGTCGCTGCTGCGGACAGGGTTGTGGGGTCGTCCGCGTGCGCGGTATACGCGTCTCAAGTGACGACATTCGACCGGAGTTGAGGAAGAAAAGACAGTCCTTGACTTGGACAGGCCAACTACACTATGCGGGTGCGGAGCCCCGGTATCCGGACGAGGGGAAATCAGGACAAGAGGCGCACATTTTCCGCCACTTGGCGGGACGAATGACCCTGTGCGCCCCCCATGCACCGGCACCGTGGGTTAGGTCACGCTTACTGCCGGTTCCACAGGGGCATCCACCGTCGTAGAGTCTGCTGTCAGTGCGAACTGTCCCCAAGGCTCCGGCCCTGCCCCTGTCCACAGGACGGATACCGTCATGCCGCGTCCGACCGCCGCACAGCTCGCCTACGGTTCGGCCACCGTCGTCTTCTCGACCGTCGCTCTCCTGCTGCTGACCCGCGCCACCGACGGCATCGCGGTCGCCGCGATCGGTATCGCCTCGCTGGCACTGGGACTTCTGGTCGCGCTCACGCCGCCTCTGGTCCACCGGGCAGCCCGGCCGCGGGCCGCCGCCGCGCCGCCCACCGCCACCGACGCACTCACCGCCCGCTCGTCCGCGGCCCGCGCGCACGCCGGGGCGGAGACCAGGGTCGGCCAGCACTCACTGCGCCGCTGACACCACGACCGTCTTGCCCGCCTTGTCGTGCAGACCCTGCCGGTAGGGCTTGTCGGCGAGCACCGTGATGATGATGACGAGCCACCAGATGCAGTAGCAGCACACCAGCGCGGGCACCCACAGCACGAGGGCGCGCAGAAGCGAGGAGCCGACGTCCGGCACACGGCCGTCGTTGAGCATCGCGACCCGCAGCTTCATGATCTTCTTGCCGACGGTCTGCCCGTTGTACTTCGCCGTCATGAGCGTGTCGTAACCGACGTACGCCACAAGGGAGATCAGCGACCACAGCCACTGCTCCCCCGAATTCACCCGGTCGGTGACTTCCTCCCAGTCCTCGCCGCCCGCGGCCACCTCGATGCCGCCGAAGGCCAGCGAGATGAGGAACAGCGGCACGAAAACAATGATCATGTCGATGAGCCGGGCCAGCACCCGTTTGCCGAAACTCGCCAGCGGCGGCATGCCCGCAAGGGGGTCCGCGCCTCCGTAGGCTCCCCCGTCGTACGGAGGCGGCCGCTCACCGCCGTACGGACCGCCCGTCCCGCCTGCCCCGCCGAGGGGAGAGTCATAGGGAGAACTGCCGCCGGAGCCGGGAGCGCCCCCGGGCGGCGGGGTCGGTCCGCCCGGTTCCTGGGGCCCCTGCGGCTCCTGCGGCTTCTTGCGGAACGGATCGTCGTCGGGCGGCGGCTGGTCGTTGCTCATGGGGGCAGTGCACCCCGGGCCCCTGGGGCCCGCAACGGCTCACAGGCGTTCGGGGGACCTCCTGGGAGCCGTACGGCCGGACGGGTCAGCCGGTCACGAACGTGTGCGCCGTCTTGTCGTGCCAGCACTGCCGCCACGGGCGGTCGAAGAGGCACCACAGCACATTGAGAACCCCGACGACGAGGACGCCGAGCACGCTGTAGAGGAGCCAGCGGCGCAGCGCGGCGCCGAACGTCGGCGGCTCATGGGTCTCGATGTCCAGGACCTGGAGGCCGCAGAGCTTCTTGCCCAGCGTCCGGCCCCACTTGGCGGTCGGCAGCGACTCGTAGAGCACGCCGAGGACGAGCAGGGCGCCGAGGACGATGCCGAGGTGGCCCGCCGTGGTGCCGTCGAGGAGCCAGACGGTCACGGTCCTCCCGGACAGTTTCGCCGCCTCGATCTTCTCGTCGATGTGGGCGCGTGCCTGCGCGGCGACGGGGACGGCCACGGCGCCGACGAGCGCGCCGAGCACCACCGTGTCGATCAGGCGGGCGGCCAGGCGCTTGCCGAGGCCGGCGGGCCGGGCGGCGGCCTGGGCCTGTGCGGCGGCGAGGAACGGGTCGTTGACGGGCGGCTTCCACGGAAGGACCGGCTCGCCCTCCGCGGAGGCCGACGTCTGCGCCAACTGGTGCACCTGCTGCGGCCAGGAGGCCGCGCCGCCGCCGGCGCTGCTGGTGACCGGCGGCTGGGACTGTGCGGGCATCTGCGGCTGAGGCTGCGCCGGTGCCAGGGGCTGTGCGGGTGCCTGAGGCTGCGCCGGTGCCTGGGGCCGGGCCTGTGCGGGCGTCGGCGGGGCGGGGGCGGCGGACTGCGGGGCCGGGCGGGACGGGTCCGCCTCCGCGGGCCTGCCGACCGCACGCATCGTCATCGTGCCGTCGGCCTGCCCCGGCCGCTGGGCCCGGATGGTGACGGTGTTCTCCGCGGGCTGCTGGGGACCCGGCGTGCGGCGGACCGGTGTCTCCTCCGCCGCCGGCCGGGCGGGGTCGGCGGAGCCCGCCGCGCCGCCGGGGCGCAGCGCGCGGATCGCGACCGTACCGTCGACCGGCGGCTCGCCCGGGGCGGACGGGCCGAGAGGGCGGACACCGCCGGGGATCTCGTCGGCCGCGGGACCCGCCTGGGGAGCCGCGGAGCGCATGCCGGGCAGCTTGCCGCCAGTGGGGTCGGCGGGCGGTTCCGACGTCCGGGCGGCGGCGGGACGACGCGGATCGGACGGCGCGTCACCGGCGGCGGGCCGGTCGGACGTGCGGGGGTCGCCGCCCCATGAGACGCGGTTGTCGAGGTCGCCGCCGAAGCCGGCCTGGCGTGAGGTGTCGGCCTGCCAGGCGGTGGCGGGCTCGGGGCGGGCGGGCTCGTCCGACGGCTCCTCGTCGAGGAAGACCGGGCCGGTCTCTTCCACGGAGGGTGCGGGCGCGGCGGGGACCGCGGGTCCGGAAGCGGCGGCCGACGCGGGCGGGCCGGGCATCGCCTCGCCCGACTTCGGGGCGGGCCTGCTCGTGCCGGGCACCCATGCCGCCCCGTTCCAGTACCGGACATATCCAGGAATGGACGGGTCCGGGTAGTAGCCGGGTGTGGGGCTGCCGTCGCCGGTTGCCGGGGTTGGGGCGCTCATCACCGTGGTCCCGTATCTCTTCGATGCCTCAATTCGAGGGACCACATCTATCAGACCCTCGCGCACCCCTGGGCCGGTCCTGCCGTAACGACCACTTTCAGGTCACGGGTATGTCACGGAAAGTTATGTGCGGAAGTCGCGTAATGCCTCCGGGGGTAGCCGCTCTCTTCCCGTGAGGCCCGCTCACCGGGCCGCCCCAGAAGGCGTACAGGAAGGAAGAGATCATGCACACGGTGGTGGAACGCGAACTCGAGTTGAACCTGGTGCTGTCGCCCGAGCGCAGCATCCCCGTCCCCGCCCGGCTGTCCTACCGCGCGGACGACCCCTATGCCGTGCACATCGTCTTCCACGTCGGCTCGAGCCACCCCGTCAGCTGGACGTTCGCCCGGGAGCTGCTCGTGGAAGGGGTGTTCCGGCCGTGCGGCACCGGCGACGTGCGGGTCTGGCCGTCGAAGACCGACGGCCGCAGCGTCATCCTCATGGCGTTGAGTTCACCCGACGGTGACGCGCTGCTGGAGGCGTCGTCCCCCGCGGTGTCGGCATGGCTGGAGCGGACGCTGCGGATCGTGCCGCCCGGGACAGAGACGGCGGCGCTCGGCATCGACGAGGCCCTGGCCGCGCTCCTCGCGCCGACCAGGACCGACGAACTGCGGGCGCACGGCTCCTCCGGCGACCCGCAGGACGGCGATGCCTGAGCGGCGCGGTTCAGAAGAGCTTGCCCGGGTTGAGGATGCCGAGCGGGTCGAAGGTCTGCTTGATGCCGCGCTGCAACTCGAGGCTGACAGGGCCGAGTTCCCGCGCCAGCCATTCCTTCTTGAGCACGCCGACGCCGTGTTCGCCGGTGATGGTGCCGCCCAGTTCCAGACCGAGCGCCATGATCTCGTCGAAGGACTCCCGGGCCCGCCTCGACTCGCCGGGGTCGAGGTGGTCGAAGCAGACGACCGGGTGGGTGTTGCCGTCGCCGGCGTGGGCGCAGACGCCGATGGTGAGGTCGTACTTCTCCGCGACGGCGGCCGTGCCCTCGATCATCGCCCCGAGCTTGGAGCGCGGTACGCAGACGTCGTCGATCATGGTGGCCGACTTCACCGTCTCCAGCGCGGTCAGCGACATCCGGCGGGCCTGGAGCAGCAGTTCGGACTCGGCGACGGTGTCCGCGGGCACCACCTCGGTCGCGCCCGCGGCCTCGCACAGGGCCCCGACGGCGGCCAGGTCGGCCGCGGGGTCCGGGGTGTCGAAGGCAGCGAGGAGCAGGGCCTCCGTCGTCTCCGGGAGACCCATGTTGGCCAGTTTGTTGACCGCCCGGACGGTGGTGCGGTCCATGATCTCGAGGAGCGAGGGAGTGTGGCCGCGCTCCATGATCGCGCAGACGGCGTCGCAGGCGGTGGCCGCGGAGGGGAACTCGGCGGCCAGTACGAGCTGCGCGGGCGGCTGGGGCCGTAGCGCCAGGACCGCTTCGACGACGATGCCGAGGCTGCCCTCGGAGCCGACGAACAGCCGGGTGAGGTCGTATCCGGCGACGCCCTTGGCGGTGCGCCGGCCGGTCTTCAGCAGCCGCCCGTCGGCGAGGACCACCGTCAGGCCGAGGACGTACTCGGCCGTCACCCCGTACTTGACGCAGCACAGGCCGCCGGACGCGGTGCCGATGTTGCCGCCGATGGTGCACATCTCCCAGCTGGAGGGGTCCGGCGGGTAGTACAGGCCGTGCTCGCCCACGGCGCGCGACAGTACGGCGTTGACGACGCCCGGTTCGACCACGGCGATCCGGTCGACCGGGCTGATCTCGAGGATCTTGTCCATCTTCGTCAGCGACAGCACGATGCAGCCGTCACAGGCGTTGGCCGCGCCCGACAGGCCCGTGCGGGCGCCCTGCGGCACGACGGGCACCCGCAGTTCCGTGGCGGTGCGCATGACGTGCTGGACCTGTTCCACGGAGCGCGGCAGGACCACGACGGCGGGGGTGCCCGCCGCGCAGAAGCTCGCCATGTCGTTGCCGTACGACGCGGTGACGTCCGGATCGGTGATGAGGGCTTCCGCGGGAAGACCGGCGCGCAGCCGCTCGAGGAGATCGTCCATGATCCCAAGCCTCGCACCGGGGGCCATCGGTGTGAACCCGTCTGCGTTCCGCTCCGCGGGTCAGAGTGTGTTCTTCGTATTGGCTGTCTGCTGCCGCACAGTGAGCGCCATGAAGAGCGAAACCCTGAAGAACGCCGCTGTCAGCACGCTGGTCGGCGCGACACTGGTCACCGGGGTGATCGTGCTCGCGCCCGGTTGGGGGAAGGACACATCGCCGCCCGCGTCCGGGCCGGTGGCCAGGGCGATGACCGCGGCAGGGTCGGGCGCGCCGGCCTCGCTCTCCGACCTGGACGCGCTGATCCGCGACCGCGAGCGTTTCGTCCGCGACCATCCGGGTGACGAGGAGTCCTGGGCGGTGCTGGGCTCCGCGTACGTGGAGCGGGGCACGCGGCTCGGGGACACGGCGTACTACCCGAAGGCCGAGGAGGCGCTCAAGCGGTCGCTGAAGGCGGTACCGGCTGCCGAGGGCAACGTCGACGCGCTGGTGGGGATGGCCGAGCTGGCGAACGCCCGGCACGACTTCGCCGGTGCGCGCGGTTACGCGGAGAGCGCCAGGAGGCAGAAGCCGGAGCGCTGGGCGGTGTATCCGGCGCTCATCGACGCGTACAACGGGCTCGGCAGGTACGCGGCCGCCGGCAAGGCCATGGACAAGCTGCTGGAGCTTCAGACCGGCCCGCAGGTGCTGGGACGGGAGGCGCGGGTCTACTGGAACAAGGGCTGGCGCGAGGACGCCGCGGCCCTGGCGTACGGCGCGACCGCGAACTCCCGGACCCCCGCGGAGAAGGCCGTCGCCCTGCACCGCGAGGGGGAGCTGGCCTGGGAGCGGGGTGAGGCCGAGGAGGCCGTGGAGCACTACACCGCCGCGCTGAGGGCCGTTCCCGAGAGCCACCGTTCGCTGGCGGGCCGTGCGCGCGCCCTGGCGGCGCTGGGCCGTACGGACGAGGCGCTGGAGGACTACCGGTCAGCGCTGGAGAAGCTGCCGCTGCCCGAGTACGCCCTGGAGGCCGGTGAGTTGTACGAGTCGCTGGGGCTGAACGGGGACGCCACGACCCTCTACGAGCTCCTGCGCGAGCAGGTCACCCGTGCCGGCGAGCACGGCGTCGACGGGGACCTGGTGCTGGCGCGTTACGAGGCCGACCACGGGGACCCGGCCGACGCGGTGCGCAGGCTCCAGGGCGAATGGCGGCGCGGCCACCGCAATGTGCACGTGGCCGACACTATGGGGTGGGCGCTGTATCGGGCGGGCCGGCCGAAGGACGCGCTCCCGTTCGCGAAGCTGGCCACCGGCCAGGGGCTGCGCAGTGCGCTGTTCTCCTACCACCTCGGCGAGATCGAGCGCGCTCTCGGCGACTTCGGCCCCGCACGGCGTCACATCGACGAGGCGCTGCAGACGAACCCGCACTTCTCGCCGCTCCTCGCGGAGAAGGCGCGTGAGGCGCAGGACGCGCTCGGCGAGCCCGAGCCGGGCGGGCCCGCGGACGTGGAGGGTGACGGGTACTGGCCGCTGGATCCGCCGGCCGACGCGCCGTCCGGTGCGGCCTCGCCTTCGCCGTCGGCGTCGTCGCCCTCGTCGTCCGCCGCGGCCTCTCCCGCGCCGGCGGCCTCTGCGGCCGCTCCGCTCCCCGTGTCCCCCTCTTCCCCCGCGTCCCCCTCCCCCTCGGCCCCCTCGTCCCCCTCGGATGCTTCGGACGCTTCGGATGCTTCGGACGCTTCGGATGCTTCGGGCGCTGCGGCTCCGGAGGCTTCCGGACGTACGGTCGTCTCACCGGCGCCGGCGCCGCCCGCCGCCCGGCCCGCTCCGCAGCTGCGGCCGGTGCAGCGCTCCACGAGCCCGGCACCGGCGACGGTGGCGCCCGGGAACGGCTGACCGGCCTGTCCGCCGGAACGGTCGGCGGACAGAACGACGATGCGGCCCCACGGGTCAGGACCGTGGGGCCGCAGTCGTGGGCAGGGGCAGCCCTTACAGGTTGCCGCGCTTCTCCTGCTCGCGCTCGATCGCCTCGAAGAGCGCCTTGAAGTTGCCCTTGCCGAAGCCCATCGAACCGTGCCGCTCGATCATCTCGAAGAAGACGGTGGGGCGGTCCTGGACCGGCTTGGTGAAGATCTGCAGCAGGTAGCCGTCCTCGTCGCGGTCGACGAGGATCTTCAGCTCGCGCAGCGTCTCCACGGGCACCCGGGTCTCGCCGGCCCACTCGCCGAGGGTGTCGTAGTACGAGTCGGGGGTGTCGAGGAACTGAACACCCGCGGCGCGCATCGAGCGGACGGTGGCGACGATGTCGTTCGTGGCGAGCGCGATGTGCTGGACGCCGGCGCCGCCGTAGAACTCGAGGTACTCGTCGATCTGCGACTTCTTCTTCGCGATCGCCGGCTCGTTGATCGGGAACTTCACCTTGAGGGTGCCGTCCGCGACGACCTTCGACATGAGCGCGGAGTACTCGGTGGCGATGTCGTCTCCCACGAACTCCTTCATGTTGGTGAAGCCCATGACCTTGTTGTAGAAGCCGACCCACTCGTTCATCCGGCCGAGCTCGACGTTGCCCACGCAGTGGTCGATGGCCTGGAAGGTGCGCTTGGCCGGCGGCTCGACGATCGGGTCGGCGGCGACGAAGCCGGGCAGGTACGGGCCGTCGTAGCCGCCGCGCTCGACGAGGGTGTGGCGGGTCTTGCCGTAGGTGGCGATGGCGGCCATCACCACGGTGCCGTGCTCGTCCTTGACCTCGTACGGCTCGGTGATGCCGGTGGCGCCGTGCTCGACGGCGTACGCGTACGCCTTGCGGGCGTCCGGCACCTCGATGGCCAGGTCGACGACGCCGTCGCCGTGGGCGGCGACGTGCTCGGCGAGGAAGCGGCCCCAGTCGGTGGACGCCTTGATCACGGAGGTGAAGACGAAGCGGGCGGCGCCGTTGGTGAGGACGTAACTCGCGGTCTCGCGGCTGCCGTTCTCCGGTCCGGAGTAGGCGACGAGCTTCATGCCGAAGGCCGTGGAGTAGTAGTGCGCGGCCTGCTTGGCGTTGCCCACGGCGAAGACGACCGCGTCCATTCCCTTCACCGGGAAGGGGTCGGCCTGCCGCGCGGTGTCGGGGGTGTGATCGATGGTCTCAGTCATGGAAGAAGGCTCCCGCCGATCCACAAGGTGCGCAATAGTTTGTGTGTCGGCTGGGCAATCTGCCCAGACGAGGTCCGGAATCGGCGGACGTTGTGTACAGGATGACCATCGGGAGGGCGCCATGGCGATCGATCATCTGGACGGGCGGCTCATCGTGCTGCTGGCGCGGGAACCGAGGATCGGCGTGCTGGAGGCGTCGCGGCGGCTGGGGGTGGCGCGCGGGACGGTGCAGGCGCGGATGGACCGGCTCCAGTCGCAGGGGGTGGTCCGCGGATTCGGGCCGGACGTCGATCCGGCGGCGCTCGGCTATCCGGTGACGGCGTTCGCGACGCTGGAGATCAAGCAGGGGCAGGGCGCGGACGTGCGGGCGCACCTCACGACCGTCCCGGAGGTGCTCGAGCTGCATACCACCACCGGTCACGGGGACATGCTCTGCCGGCTGGTCGCCCGTTCCAACGCGGACCTCCAGCGGGTGATCGACCGAGTCGTCGGCTTCGAGGGGATCGTGCGCGCGTCGACGGCGATCGTGATGGAAAACCCGGTGCCGCTGCGGATCATCCCGCTCGTGGAGCAGGCGGCGGAGGACTCCAAGGCATCCTGAGGCACTTACAAAGAACTGGTTGCATAAAAAGCGTTGCAAGGATTTCTTTGCAACGCTACCTTTGCATGCATGAGCGAGCACGAGGAAGAACGTGCGGCCGAGGCGGGACCCGGCGCACGCAAGCTCCACAGACTTGACCCACGCTCCCTGCGCGGCATCGCCCACCCGCTGCGGATGCGCCTGCTGACGGTGCTGCGACAGGACGGCCCCGCGACCGCCTCCCGGCTCGCGGAGAAGCTCGGCGAGTCCAGCGGCGCCACGAGCTACCACCTGCGCCAGCTCGCGGCGCACGGCTTCGTCGAGGACGATCCGGAGCGCGGCAAGGGCCGGGAGCGGTGGTGGAAGGCGTCCATGGACGGCATGCTCTTCGACGAGTCGCTGTACAGCGACCCCGACCCGGCGGTGCGCGGAGCGGCGGACCTGTACCTCCACGAGCACGCGACCATGCACACCCAGGAGGTCGCCACCTGGCTCGGCAACCAGCGGGACTGGCCCGAGGAGTGGCGGCGCAGCTCCGACCTCAGTGACTTCACACTGCTCCTGACCGCGGCGCAGATGTACGAACTCAACCAGAAGATCCACGAGCTCATCGAGAGCTACCGCGACCTCGAGCCCGCGCCCGGCACCGAAGGCGCCGCACAGGTCCGCCTGCACACGCACGCATTCCCACGCTCCACCGGCTGAGGGGACACAGGGTCATGCACACCGACATACATCTGACACTGCACGAGCTGCGCGCCGGTGAACTGCGCGCGGCGGCCACCGGCCACGTGCCACGCGAACGGCTGCGCACCCGACTGGGCCTCGCCCTCGTCGAGTGGGGGATGCGGCTGCTGCGGCAGCCGCCCGCGCAGGCCCGGTGCACGACCCGTCTCGCATGAGCGGGCAGGGGGGAACCGCCGCGGCCGTGGCCGCGCGGGGGCGGCGCGGACCGCTGGCCGCCGTGCTGGCCGCCAACGCCGTCTCCATCACCGGCAATTCGCTCACACTCATCGGCGTACCGTGGTTCGCCCTCCAGACCACGGGCAGCCCCGCCAAGGCCGGCCTGGTCGCCTTCTGCGCGACCCTGCCGGTCGTCATCTCCGCGATCGCCGGCGGCCCGGTCATCGACCGCGTCGGCCGGCGCCGCGTCAGCATCGTCACCGACCTCGTCTGCGCCCTCACCCTCGCCGCGATCCCCCTGCTGCACTACGCGGGAGCGCTCCGGTTCTGGATGCTGTGCGCGCTGATGGCCGTCACGGGCCTGTTCCACGCCCCCGGCGAGACCGCCCGCTACGTGCTCGTGCCCGACCTGGCCCGGGTCGCGGGAACCAGCCTGTCGCGGGCCGCGAGCCTCTTCGACGCCGTCTCGCGCGGCGCGCGGATGTCCGGCGCGGCGCTCGCCGGCGTACTCATCGCCCTGATCGGCGCGGAGGCCGTCCTGCTGGTCGACGCGGCCACCTTCTGCGGCTCCGCGCTGCTGATCCGCCTGGGGCTGCGGCGGGTCGCCGCCGCCGAACCACGGCGGGACGCGCCCCGGGTGTCCTTCACGGCGTACCGGGCCGAACTGCGCGAGGGCTACGCCTTCCTGCTGCGCGCCCGGCTGCTGCTCGGCGTCGTACTGATGGTGATGGTCACCAACGGCCTGGACCAGGGCTGGAGTTCGGTGCTGCTGCCCGTGCACGCCAAGGAGAACCTGGACGGCGCCCGTGACCTCGGTCTGCTGGTCGCCGCCTTCGGGGGCTGCGCACTGCTCGGAGCCCTGCTGTACGCGGCGGTCGGGCACCGCTTCCGCCGGTGGACGCTCTTCACCTGTGCGTTCCTGATCTGCGGCCTGCCACGGTTCGTCGTGGCGGCGCTGGTGGACGGCACGGTGCCGCTCGCCGTGACCATGGCGGCGGGCGGGCTGGCGGCCGGGATGCTGAACCCGATCCTGACCACGGTGATGTACGAGCGCGTGCCCGAGCGGCTGCGCAGCCGGGTCGCGAGCGCCAGCACCGCCGGGGTGCTGATGACCACACCGCTCGGCGGCCTGGCGGCCGGCTACCTCATCGAACAGGCGGGCCTGGCGACGGCGCTGCTGACCTTGGGCGGGCTGTACTTCCTGACGACCCTTGCCCCGGCGGTGTTCCCGCGCTGGCGCGAGATGGACGCGGCGCCCGCGGACGGCGGCGTCGTCGACGGCGGTCCGGGTCCGAAGGCCGACGGCGTCGCCGACGGGAGCCCGGGGGCCAAGACCGACGGTCCGGACCTCAGCAGCTCGGGACCTTCCCGCCCTTCTCCAGCGAACGCAGCGACTCCACCGCGCCCTTGAGCGTCGTCACGGGGATCAGGCGCATTCCCTCGGGCAGTTCGGCCTGCGCGTCGGAGCACTCGTCCTTGGGCACCAGGAAGACGGTCGCCCCGTCACGCCGCGCCGCCTGGGTCTTCAGCGACACCCCGCCGACCGCGCCGACCTTGCCGTCGGCGCTGATCGTCCCCGTACCCGCGATGTTGCGGCCACCGGTGAGGTCGCCGCCCGCGCCGTCGCCCGCGAGCTTGTCGATGATGCCGAGGGAGAACAGCAGCCCGGCGCTGGGCCCGCCCACGTCGGCGAGGTGCAGCGACACCTTGACCTCGGCGGGGTCCTCACCGAGGTAGGAGAGGGCCGCACGGGCGGCGACGTCCTGCGACTTCTCCATGTCCGCGACGTTGCGCCGCTCGATCTCCTTGTCCGACTTGCCCGCCGGGTAGACGGCGTCGCGCGGCAGCACGGCACGGTCGGCGCGGAACCAGCCGTCGGCCACGTCCCCGAGGTCGACGTCGGTGGCCGGTCCCGTCGCGACGATCGTCGTCATCCGCAGCGCCCCCTCCGTCTCGCGGGTCGGCGCACCGGAGATCGTGATCACCGGCGTCCCCTGGTCCTCGCCGAGCACATCCGCGGTCATGCCCGGCTGGGCGACGACGAACGGCAGGGGTGCCAGCCCGGCGACGGCGAACAGCGCCACGACGGGCAGGGCACAGAGAGCGAGGGCGCGGGGGCGCGTGAGACTGGAGAGCACGGCGTCAATCTATCCGGCGCGGACCCGTCGCGGTCGGCGGGCGGCGGGTCCGGTGCCGCGGCCCGCCGTCCGCGGGCCGCGATCGCTACCGGAGCGCGTCCGCGACCTCGCGCGCCGCGTCCACGACGCGCGGCCCCACCCTCTCCGGTACGGCGTCTGCCAGCATCACCACACCGACGCTGCCCTCTATGCCCGTCACCCCCACCAGGGCCGCGGCGGCGCCGCTCGCGCCCGCCTCCAGTTCCCCGTGGGTGAGCGTGTATCCGGGCTCGGTGCTCTTGGTCTGGCGGGCGGCGAGGATCGCCTTGCCGGCCGCGCCCCGGTCCAACGGGTGCCGGAAGCCGGCCCGGTAGGCCACGTGGTAGTCCGTCCACGTCGGTTCGACGACGGCGACCGCGAGGGCCTCCGCCCCGTCGACGAGGGTCAGGTGGGCCGTTGCCCCTATGTCCTCCGCGAGCGAGCGCAGGGCCGGCATCGCGGCCTCCCGCACCAGCGGGTGGACCTGGCGGCCGAGGCGCAGCACGCCCAGGCCGACCCTGGCGCGGCCGCCGAGGTCGCGTCGGACGAGGGCGTGCTGCTCGAGGGTGGCGAGCAGCCGGTAGACGACGGTGCGGTTGACGCCGAGTTTGGTGGACAACTCGGTGACGGTCAGCCCGTGGTCGGTATCGGCGAGCAGCTTGAGGACACGTAGTCCCCTGTCGAGCGTCTGGGAGGTCTCCGCGGTCACGACGCCCTCTCCTTCGGAGTGAGTGACGGCGATCCTCACAAGGGATGTCGCGGCACCGGTCCCATCGGCGACGCACCCAGAGGCCGCCGGCAGGCCATGGCACACCGACTGCGCTCCGCGGCGGCGCTGCCACGGGGCGTTTGCATTGCGGGGACAGTAGCGACCGGCACCGCTCAGCGGAAGCCCTCGTCCAGAATCCGGGCGATCTTCCTTCAACGACGGGTTATTGATCCCCGTACGGGCCATGTGGGCTGGCGCCGGCACGACCGCCGTCGGCCGCGGCGCGATGCGGCCCGGCCGTCGTCCGCCGTGGTGCGGTCGGCGGCGCCGGACGACGGTCGTCCGGTGGCGTACGGCGCGGGCGGCGCCGGGTCAGCGCATCCGCGTGGCCCACTCCTGGACCTTCTTGATCCGCTCCCGGATCTGACCGGCCGTCGCCTCCGCGCTCGGCGGACCGCCGCACACCCGGCGCAGCTCGGTGTGGATCACCCCGTGCGGTTTGCCGCTCTGGTGTACGTACGCGCCGACCATCGTGTTCAACTGCTTGCGCAGTTCCAGCAGTTCCTTGTGGGAGACGACCGGGCGGCGCTCGGCCGGCAGCTCGAGGAGGTCGGCCTCCTCGTCGGGCTTCTTGCGGCTGTGCGCGATCTGCCGTGCCTGCCGCTTCTGGAGCAGCAGCTGCACCTGGTCCGGTTCGAGGAGCCCGGGGATGCCCAGGTAGTCCTGCTCCTCCTCGCTGCCCGGGTGCGCCTGCATGCCGAACTCGGCCCCGTCGTACAGCACACGGTCGAAGACGGCGTCGGACTCGAGCGCCTCGAAGGGCAGCATGTCCTGCTCGCCGGTGTCCTCGTCCTGCTGCTTCTCGGCCTCCGCCATCTCCTTCTCGGACTCGGCGTACGGGTCCTCGTCGCCGTCCTTCTTCGGCTTGTCGAGGGCGTGGTCGCGCTCGACCTCCATCTCGGAGGCGAAGCCGAGCAGGTTCGGGATGGTGGGGAGGAAGACGGAGGCCGTTTCGCCGCGCCGGCGGGACCGTACGAAACGGCCCACGGCCTGCGCGAAGAACAGCGGCGTCGAGATCGTCGTCGCGTACACACCGACCGCGAGGCGCGGTACGTCGACGCCTTCGGACACCATGCGGACGGCGACCATCCAGCGTGACCCGTCCTCGCTGAACTCCTCGATCCGCTTGGACGCCGCGGCCTCGTCGGAGAGCACGACGGTGGCCTTGGTCCCCGTGATCTCGCGGATCAGTTTGGCGTACGAGCGGGCCGAGTCCTGGTCGGAGGCGATGACGAGGCCGCCCGCGTCGGGGATGCCCTTCCTGACCTCGGTCAGCCGCTGGTCGGCGGCGCGCAGGACGTTCGGCATCCAGTCGCCGCGCGGGTCGAGCGCGGTGCGCCAGGCCTGCGAGATCGCGTCCTTCGTCATCGGCTCGCCGAGCCGCGCGGCGACCTCGTCACCGGCCTTGGTGCGCCAGCGCATGTTGCCGCTGTAGGAGAGGAAGATGACGGGCCGGACGACGCCGTCGCCGAGGGCGTTGCCGTAGCCGTAGGTGTAGTCGGCGGCGGAACGGCGGATGCCGTCGTTGCCCTCCTCGTACGTGACGAACGGGATCGGATTGGTGTCCGAGCGGAAGGGCGTGCCGGTGAGGGCGAGGCGGCGGGTCGCCGGCTCGAACGCCTCGAGACACGCCTCGCCCCACGACTTGGAGTCACCGGCGTGGTGGATCTCGTCGAGGATGACGAGCGTCTTGCGCTGCTCGCAGCGGTTGCGGTGCAGCATGGGGCGCACCCCGACACCGGCGTAGGTGACGGCGACCCCGTGGTACTCCTTGCTCAGCGGTCCCGCGCTGTACTCCGGGTCCAGCTTGATCCCTATCCGCGCCGCCGCGGCCGCCCACTGCTTCTTCAGGTGCTCGGTCGGCGCGACGACGGTCACCTGCTGCACGACATGGTGGTGCAGCAGCCAGGACGCGAGGGTGAGCGCGAACGTCGTCTTGCCGGCGCCGGGCGTGGCGACGGCGAGGAAGTCTCGCGGCTGCTCCTGGAGGTACTTCTCCATGGCGCCCTGCTGCCAGGCACGCAGCTTGTTCGCCGTGCCCCAGGGGGCACGGCCGGGGAAGGCGGGTGAGAGGTGGTGGGAGGCGGTAGTAGTCACGGTCTCCGGTTCGGGCTCTCGGTGCGGGGCGCGGGCGTCGGCATCGGCGTCGTTACGTACGACAACCGGGCCACCCTACCGGTGGCCCGGTCGCGGTCCGGGACAGACGGGGCAGCGCCCGGCGGCATTGCGGTCCATGTCACACGCCTGGATCGGCCAGCGCCCGCAGCGCCTCCGAGATCCCTTTCACTTCGTCCATCCGGCCGGTCGACACCGCGATCACCAGACGCTCGGCCGCATCGATGTCCGGGCGCAGCTGCACGTCGTTCATGGCGAGGAAGACCATGCAGGAGGTCCACGCCGTGCGCTTGTTCCCGTCGATGAAGGGGTGGTTGACCGCCAGCGACTGGAGGAGTGCCGCCGCCTTGTCGAAGAGATCGGTGTACGCCTCCTGCCCGAACATGGAAGCCGATGGGCGGTGCACCGCGGACTCCAACAGGCCCAGGTCGCGAACCACTACGTCCTGGTCATCCACCGCGGCAGCGGCGATGGCCAGGACGTCCTCGGCGTCGTTGTAGACGCACGTCACTTGAGCCGCTCCAGCAGCTCGGACCACTTGGCCACCTGCTCCTTGGCGGTCTTGCGGACCATTGCCTGGTGAGCGGTTCTGGCCAGGTAGTCGTCGACGGCCGTGAGCACTATGGCGTGCATGCTGGTGCCCTCCTCCTCGGCGCGCCGCTTGAGGGCTTCCGTCTGGTCGTCGCGAAGACGCAGGTTCATGGCCATACCAGAACGGTACCATCGGTGGGGTCATTGTGGTACTAAGTTGGGGAGGGCACCCGCAGCCGCGTGGCCACCCACGCCCCCGCCAGCGCCACTCCCGCCATCGGCAGGAACACCGCCGCGAAGGCCGCCGGGTGGGCGCCGGAGACGCCGTCGGACACGGCGTGGGCCGCGCCCGCCACGCCGCCGCCGAGGGCGGCGAAGGCCGCGCCGCCCGCCGCGAGGAGCAGCACGTTCGACAGGGCGTCGGAGATCTGGAGCGCGGCCGAGTTGGCCCCGGCCTCCTCGGGAGCGGACAGCTTCAGCAGCAGCACACTGGTCGAGCCGATCACCAGTCCCATGCCGAAGCACCCGAAGCCCCAGGCGACCCCGACGGTCCACACCGGGACCGCTTCGATCAGCACGCTCGGCGCGGTCGCGATGGCCGCCGCGACGAGCAGCATGCCGAGCACCACCAGACGTTCCCGGTACGGCTCGGTCCGCGGCCGTGACTGAACGTACGAGCCCAGCGCCCATGTCGCGCCCCCGACCGCCAGCGACAGGCCCGCCATCGTCGGGGACAGCCCACGCTGCGTGACCAGCATCAGCGGGACGAAGGACTCGGCCGCGATGAACGACCCGGCCGCCACGCCCCGCAGCAGGACCACGGACGGCAGGCCGCGCGCCGCCCGGTACGTCCCGGCGGGCAGCAGGCCGAGCGCCGACGGTACGAGCAGCGCCGCGCCCAGGGCCGCGGGCAGCAGGGACAGCCAGCGCAGGTCCTGGCCGGCGTACTGGAGGAAGCCGGCGCCGATCGAGATGCCGAGGGCCAGCCGGATCCGCCGCCGGTCGAAGGGCGGCACGGGCGCGGAGGCGTCCGCGGGTCCGGCGGCGGTGCGGCGGATCGCGGGCAGCGCGAGCGTGAGCGGCAGGAGGACCAGGGCGGGGATGCCGATGAACACCCAGCGCCAGCCGAGCTGCTCGGTGACCGTGCCGGCGGCGAGCGGCCCGACGACCGACGGGATCACCCAGCTCGCCGCGAACGCCGCCATGATCGCGGGCTGGAGCCGCCGTGGATAGGCGCGGCTCACCACGACGTAGAGCGCGACGATGACCAGTCCGCCACCCAGGCCCTGCACGGCGCGTCCGAGCACGAACACCCACATGGCACCCGCGGTGCCCGACAGCATCAGCCCCGCGGCGAAGGCGCTCATCCCGCCCGCCAGCGCGCCGAGCGGGCCCCTGCGGTCCGCCCACTGCCCACTGACGACCATGCCGAAGAGGCTGGTGGTGAAGTACGCGGAGAAGGCGAAGGCGTACAGCGGGATGCCGTGCAGCTCGCGGGCGGCGACCGGCATGGCCGTACCGACGGCGGTGGCCTCGAAGGCGATCAGGAAGACGACGGCGACGATCCCGATGCTGAGCGCCCGGTGCTCACGACCGAGAACACCGCTCTGCCTGCCTTGCGGCTTGCCGTGGTGCGCGCCCAGGTGCGTGCCGTCCGCCCGGACGTCGTGCGCGCCGTCCGGCGCGGCGTCCGGCCGCCCCTCGTACCGGGTGCCCTGCCCGGCGGCCTGCGGGTCGCCGTGCCGGCCACCGGGCTCGTCGTCACGCTCGTCGTCACGCTTGTCGTCGGCGAAGGCTCCGGCTGCTGCTGCCGGGCGGGGAGCGACATCGGCGTCACTCGGCTCGAGGGGGACGGTCATGGGCTCAAGAGTAAGGGGCAAGAGCACCATTGGGCCCTGTCGGTCGGCGGGGCCGGACTGGTCCCTTCGTCGTACGACCATGAACGGCGTATGGCAGTCGTGTTGCGGCACGGACCGGATCGTTGAGGCCCGCCGCACCGGCCCCGTACGGTCGAGGAGTTGGAAGACACGGCCGTGTGCCCGAGTGGCTCAGGGGCTCGACTGCAACTCGAGTTACACCGGTTCGAATCCGGTCACGGCCTCCGCGGACAGCGGTACGACGACGGCCGCCCCTCATGACCGGGGGGCGGCCGTCGTCGCACCCGAGTGAGGACGGCTCGCGGCGGTCCCCCGCGTCCACGGGTCCGCCATTCCACCCCGGACCTGTCCGGGGTGCCGGCCGCGTTGCTCCCGGTGCTGAACGCTAATTGGCCAGGGCCCCGCCGAGCGAGCCACGACGACGGAGCTCCCGGGCGACCCCGATCCGGTGACGGCGGGCTCGCCGAGGGCCACCCCGGGCCGCGGCGCCCGGCTTCTGTCCGCCCATCGGACGCGCAGGCCCGACCTCCGCGCGCCCGGGACCGGAAGTGCCCGCGGGTGACGGTCGGGCGTCCTCCCCCGGGGGAGCCCTCCGGCCGTACGCCCGGCACGGAACAGAGGGCCGGTAGTCTCCTATGCCGTTGTCATGTCTA
Source organism: Streptomyces sp. NPDC054847 (assembly GCF_053610925.1). Lineage (NCBI taxonomy): Bacteria > Bacillati > Actinomycetota > Actinomycetes > Kitasatosporales > Streptomycetaceae > Streptomyces > Streptomyces sp. NPDC054847. The sequence continues at coordinate 28,759 of NZ_JBSGZJ010000004.1, forward strand.
GGGGGATTCGCAGATGGAACGCGCACAGACGGAACGGCCACGGCAGGGCGGGCCGCACCGGTTCGGCACGTACCACCTCCTCACCCGCCTCGACCCGACCGGCCCCGGCTCCCCCGCCGTCCCCGAGCAGCGCTTCATCGCGCGCAGCGCGGACGGAGAGCGCACGGTCCTGATCAGCGCGCCGCACGAAAGCGCCGATCCCGGCCGCTTCCTCGTCGAGGCGGACGCGGCCCGTCGCCTCCAGGGCCCATGGACCCTCCCGGTCACCGAGCTCTCACCGACGCCCGCAGCCCCCTGGTACGCCTGTCCCTATCTCCCGGTGCTGCCGTTGCCCGTGGCCCTGGCCGTACACGGCGGTCCGCTGCCCGAACTCACGGTCCGAGCCCTGGGCACGGCCCTTGCCGAGACCCTCGCGGGCGCGCACGCGGCCGGCATCACCCACGCGGGCGTCTCCCCCGCCTCCGTACTGCTGGCCTGGGACGGGCCTCGCCTCACCTGCTTCGGCGCGGCACGCGCGGCGGCACCGGACGGCGAACGCCGCACCGGCCTGGCCGGCCTCGAGCCCGGCAGCCTCGCGCCCGAGGCGGCGGCGGGCGGGCGCCCCCGCCCACCGGGCGACATCCACGGCCTGGGCGCGGTCCTGGCCTACGCCGCCACCGGCCACACGGTCCCCGACAGCGACGAACTCCCGGAATCCCTTCGCCCGTTGATCGCGCGATGCCTGACCCGCGACGCGGCGGCCCGGCCGACCGCGCCCGAACTCCTGCACGCGCTGCCCCCGTCGTCCGCCGCCCCCGCGGCCACGGTCCTGGACTCCGCCGGCGCTCTCCTGGCACCCGGCTGGCTGCCCGGGCGGGTCGTGGCGGCCATCGCCCGTCAGTCGTCGGAAGTGCTGGCCGCCGAAGTCCGTACGCCCCGGACGTTCGCAGTCTGACGGCGAAGCACCTCCCGCATGACGGCGTCGCCACGCGCGTACGTCCCTCGTTGCGCCGGGGCTGTGGGTCTGAGGATCGGAGTCAGCGGATCAACCGGATCAACGGTATTCGGCCGACGTCGGCCCAACATCCGCCAGAGACGAGCACCGACGGGTCCGGGCTCGCGCCGACAGACAGACGTCGCGTCCAAGGCCTCTTTGCCATCACATCCCTGCCCGGTCAGGTCATCGCCGTCTACGACCGACGGCCGCGCCGTGCGGGACATCGCCGACCAGGCACAGTGAACCTGCGCCGGATCAGGCTGAACCCCCGAGGTTGTCGCAGCGCCTGGTCCGCACGGTCAAGCCCGGTCAAGGGTCGCGGTTTCGGAAAGGCCCCCCCGCTTCTCGCATCGCAGTTCCCCGGCCAGGGCAAACGCTGCCGCGTTGAGAAGCGTCAAATTCGCCTCACGCAGCTGCTTCATGTCGCCGGTCGGCTCATCTCTGTTCGAGATCTCGCCACGCAGAATGACTGCCTTCGCCGCTTGTTCACCAAGGAGCGGACTGACACATTCGAAGTAAAGAGAAGCCCGCTTGGAGCCTGCCAGCGCCTTTCGGCCCACCTTGTACGGCGTCAGCTCATCCGCATGCTCCGAACTGTCGAGAAATTCTCCATCGTCCAGCGCAAATTCAAGACTGACATCGTCCAGGTCAGAGGAGGCCGATGCATAGACGGAACAGAGTTCAACCTCGGAACCCTTGGAGACGCCCGCCTGTTCGAATTCACCCTTCAGCGTTGCAGCTGCACCCTCAAGGCCTTCTCCGGTGCCTTCAGGATCGAATTCCCGGGCACCTGTCACGGTCTCCAGCGCCCTAGAAGCCGATGGGCTCCGAAAGACGCCGTCGCACAGCCGGGCCGCGCCCACCATTTTACCCTCGGAAGGCTTACCTGTCTCAGGATCGCCGCCCTCCGTGCACGCCACTGCAGTCAAGAGGAGACCCACCGCGATCGCCGCTGCCGCGCTCCTTCGCACGTTCGTTTCTCCAGTCACTTCACTCAGTCATCTGTTTCGGGACGGTGACCCTGCTGATTCTCACGATCGATACCCTTGCCGTAACCGGAGATTACAGCTTCCTCCATGTCCTGACCGAAATCGCCATTGGGGTCGACGTTGTGCTCTTGCATGAAGTGCTTCATCGGCGATTCAGCTGTGAGTTCTCCAGCTCTGAAAATCTCTCGTCGCTGAAGCTGAATATCGTCCTTGCTGTCCTGCTGCTTGGTCTCTGTCCAGTCCCCGACCACTTGGCCGATTTTTTCCCCAACGGCTCCGCTCGCGGTGTCAACGGCAAGGGGCACCAGGATGGCCGCCACACCAGCACCGGCCGCCGTCGCCGGCAGGAAGGCTACTCCTGCGCCGACCGCAGCCACGGCGCCGAACTTGATCCACGCAGAGCGCTTCTCAAGAGCCTTGTTGTACTCCTCGTCCTTCTTGAGCCCTTCAGCCTCGACCTGGTCGGCGCGCGACTGGTCCAACATGCCTTGGACCTCCGAACCCGTACGCACCACCTCTCGTGCGTGCGCCTCATTGATCTGGCCGCCCGGACCGACCTGTGCCTCAAGCATGCTGCTCGTGTAGACACGCTCAGCTGTGGAGACGGACGCATAGGCATCCGGGTACTGACCCAGTGCGCTGAGGAACTGGCGTGCTCCGTCACGACCGAAGACCCCGTGCGCTTCCGTGTTCTTGTCCGGCGCGTAGAGGCTGTCCGATTCGTTCTCGTTCAACGCCCAGTTGATGTCATCAACGTATCCCGCACCCATATGGCCCAGGCTGTCGGCCAGCGCCGAATGATCCTTCTTGAGGAACTCCGGGTCTCCCCCGTACTTTTCGACGACCTTCTCCATAAGCTCGGCGGACGCCTCGTCCCGTACGAGTTTGGGGTTCGGATCATCGTAGGCGTGACCGAGCGTCGCCGATTCCAGGGCGTGCCCGAAAGCATCGGGCATGAAGTTCAACGACTCTTTGGCTTCATCCAGATTATGCCCGACGATGTCCGGGAAGGACTTGTAGTCCTTGTTTGTGAAGTAGTCAAAATAGCTCGTAATTTCCTTGCCGTCGGCACCCTTCGGGGCGCCACCCTTGTAGCTGCCGTCCTCGTTATACGCCTTCGGTTCGGACGAGAAGAACTCCTTCGAGGCCTCTGGGCTGTGCCCAAGCGCTTCCAACATACTGACGACCGGGTCGTAGCCGGATCCGTTCTTGCCCGACGGGTTCAAGGGATGCTTGTCGTAACCGGCCATGCCCTTCGAGTCGGCGAACATGTACGGGTCTTTGGCATGCAGCTGGACCACATGCTCCGCGATCGGATTCAAGAACTTCGGGTCGTAGTTGCCGTACCGCATGATGCCGCCGAGCAACTGATATCCGAAGGGACCGCTGTAGTCATGCTTGGTCAACGGGATGCGCTCGGTGCCCAGCTTGCGCATCTCGTCGCCCCACTTCTGGGTCCACTTGTCATCCTTGCCAGTGGGGTCAGTTGCTGTGGCAAGGTTGAGACCCAGATTTCTCTGTAGCTCCTGAACGTCCTTCAGCCGCTCCTTGTCCTGCTTCGACAAGTCATACGTGTCCGTGGAGAGCTGCCCGAAGAACTCCAGGGAGCCCTTCGGCCCGAGGCCGTCGTAGAAGGTCCGGGAGAACACCTTCGAGTCGTGGTTGTCCTTGAGGAGCTCGTTGAGCTGCTCAAGCTCCTTGTGCGAGAGGTCGCGGCCCTTCTTCGCGAGATCGACCGCCCGCTGGGCCTCTTCGGCGTCGATGCTGCTGTACTTCGGAGCGCTGAAGTTGTGCTTGTCGCCGGTGATGTTCGCCTTGAGGGCGTTGGACACGGCGATGTCCGCGTCGTCGCACGTCTCGATGATCGCGTCGACACGCTTCTGCATGGCCTCGATCTTCGCCCGCTGAGCCCGCAACGCCTCCGGATAGTCGGGGTCGTGCCGCGCTCCCTGGTCCTTCTCGAGGGGATACGACGCCTCGACCTTGCCTTGGGCGGTGATGACGAGATGCTGGGCCGGCGCCTCGGTGTCCATGAGCTTCTTGAGGTCGTCCTTGGCCTTCTTGAACGCCTCGTACCCGTCCGAGAGGATCTGCTTGATCCCCTTGGCCGCCTTCGCCGCGTCGTCGAACTCCTTGGCCGTCTTGTCGACGAACGGCTTGGTGACTTCGGCGTTCACCCCGCGCCAGTAGTCGTCCTTCGCCTTGGCCGCCATGGTGGAACCCGCGTCGGTGGCGAGCGTCTCGAGGTCGGTCGTCATCTTCGACCAGTCGTCCACCGACGCCTTCAGCTTGTCGAGTGGAGCGTGGTACACGTTGTCGAACGTCAGCATGGCTCCCCCGCCTACTTCAGGTACTCGTTGATCTTCGACACGCTCAGGGACGCCGCGATGTCCTTCTCGTCCTGCGCGTGCGACGCGGCGCTGTAATCGAGATGGTTCGAGATGTTCGCGCACGCATCGAGCAGCGTCTGCAGTTGAGAGCCCCAGGTCTCGTGCACCGTCGCCATCGCGGCACCGGTCCGGAAACCGTTGACGGTCATCATCGTCGCCGCTTCCGACGTGCTCGCATTCGCTTTCTTCCCGACCGTGTTCAAGCGGCCGTGCAGGAGGAATGCGGCGTTTCCAATAGCACCCAGCTTGTCCTGATTGGCCTGAAGATCGGCCGTGCTGCTGCCACCACCCCCCTCCGCAGGCAGTTGGTTCAAACGCATGCTGACATTCGCAGTCGACTCGGAACGGACCGAAGACCACTCGGTGTCGAACGACATGAATCCCCCGGAACCTGTGCAAACGATAGGTGGCGTGCCAATGGGCAGTCGGACCGAACCACCCTACGACGGAATCCGGACAGACCAAATGCCCCGCCCAGCATCTCTGCATCCAAGTGCCGCTTGGGTTGTGTCGGGTAGGGACATGCCCTGGAGCAGGACGCAGCGGCGTGCGCCGGTAGGCTCCACTTGCGTAGCCATGCCTCGGGGGGATTCACAGATGGAACGTGCGCCAATGCGCGGGCTGAACCGCGCGCCGGCCCGTGTCGGCCGGACTTCGCAAGGTGCCGCCCGTCGGATGTCCGGAGTCTGACGGCGATGCTTTCCCCTTTGACGCACGACGATCCGGTCGAGATCGCCGGCCACCGCCTGCTCGCCCGGCTCGGTCACGGCGGCATGGGCACCGTCTATCTCGCCCGTACCTCCGGCGGACGCGTCCTGGCGCTGAAAACCATGCACGCCGCCATCGCCACGGACCCCGCCGCCCGCACCCGTTTCCACCTCGAGACCGACGCCGCCCGCATCATCGGGGGCCACCACGGCGCCACCGTCGTCGGGGCCGACCCCACCGCCGAAACGCCCTGGCTCGCCACCGAATACGTCCTGGGCCCACCCCTCGACGACGCCGTCGACCTCTGCGGGCCCCTCCCCGAAGCCTCCGTCCGCGCCATCGGCGCCGCCCTCGCCGGGGCCCTGACCCAGCTCCACACCTCGGACGTCGTCCACCGCGACCTCAAGCCCTCCAACGTCATGATCACCGCCTACGGGCCCAAGATCATCGACTTCGGCATCGCTCGCGCCGCGGGAGACGACCGCCTCACCCGCACCGGAGCCGCGGCGGGCACTCCCGCCTACATGTCCCCCGAGCAGGCCACCGGGCAGGAACACACCCCCGCCGGCGACACCTTCGCCCTCGCCGGCGTCCTGGTGTACGCCGCCACCGGCCGGCCGCCCTTCGGCACGGGACAGGCGGCCGACCTTCTCTACCGCATCCGCTACACCGAACCCGACCTCACAGGGCTCCCCTCGGCCCTCGCGCCCGTCCTCAGCCGCTGCCTCAGCAAGGACCCCGCCGAGCGCCCCACCACCGGAGAGCTGGCCGCCCAACTTCACGACGGGAAGGGTCAGTTCGCCGACCACCTGCCCCATGCCCTCCTGACCGACATCGCGCGACGCGCCACGGACGTGTGGGCCCACCACCCCCACCGGCTTCCAGAGCCGGCGCATACCCCGCCGATCACGGAAGCAGCCGCTGGACGCGCCGCGGTCTCCCGTCGCACGCTTCTCAAGCGCGGTGGAGGAACCGCCGCAGGCGCAATCGCGCTCGGAGCCGGCATCTGGGCCTGGCTCGACAACCGCGGTACAAGCGCCGCCGAGGACACGGCTGCGCCGTCCCCTGCCTCTGGGGTCCCCAAACTGCCGGGCTCTGTCTGGACCAGGGGCATCTCGAGGAACTCGCAGGAAGTCGACACTGCTCCGCTGCTGGCGGGTGACTGCCTGGCGATCACGACAGTCGAAGGCCTGATCGGTGTCGATGTAGCGACGGGAGAGGACAGGTGGCTCCGCAAGGAAATGGTGTCGGCCAGTGCGGTGACAACCGATGGCCGGCGCATCTACGCAATCACGCCGGATCCGAGTGAACTGACCCTTTGTACGGTGGACCTGGCGGACGGCTCTCTGGAACTCGTACTGGTACTCGACGACTTCAACAGCGCCCTCAAGAACGGGAAGCTGCTCTGCGTCTCGGACGGCACCGCCTTCCTCGTCGCCGGCCAAGGGGAAACCGATGCCCGCGCCACCTGGTATCTGGTCGCCGCCGACGTCTCCTCCGGCGAGGAGCTCTGGCGCAGCGAGCTGGGCCCTTTGGAAAACCCGGCCCTGAAGTCCTTCTACTCTGCACGCTCCCTCGCGGGGAGCTTCCTCATGACGGTCGGCGACTCCGAGAGCGAGGCGCGCCTCGAGTGCTACGACGCCGCGACCGGCTCCTTCCGCTGGGCGGTCAAGCCCGATGCCCCTCTTGTCGCCGGCATCGTGATGGATGAGAGACATGTGTACCTGGGCGCCAATACCTTCGGGCTCAGCACCGAACGCCATCAGGTCATCGCCGTGCGTCTGACAGACGGAAGAACGGTGTGGGAGTACGGCGAGGACGTCCCCCAGGACCTACCGCATCCGGTCCTCGGCGGGGACGTGCTGTACACCATGCGCTTCGGCGGGATCGTCACAGCGATCGACGCCGCCGAGGGAAGCCTCGTCTGGGAGTCGTCTCCCGTACCGGACCGCTACGGCGTCGCCTTCGTCGGCGAACAGGACCTCTACATCATCGGTAAGGCCGGGCTCGAGGTGATCGACATTCGTACGCGCCGGACGCGCAACACCGTGACGATGCCGCAGGACGCCCGCTACGTCCGCGCGGACAACGGCATGTTCGTCGCTGTACAGACGGACGTGATTGCCGGCTACTCCGTGGAGTGACGTACCCCCCGTTCCCCCCTCCCCCACACGGAAAGAGTTTCGATGCAGCCCCTCGGCCCCGGCGATCCGATTCGACTCGGCCCCTATCGGCTCCTGGGAGTCCTGGGAGCCGGGGGTATGGGAAGGGTGTACCTCGGTCGGGACGGTTCGGGTCGGACCGCCGCGGTGAAGGTGCTGCACCCCGGCCTGACGAACGACCTGAATCTCACCCAGAGGTTCGTGCGTGAGGCGGAGGCCGCACAAGCGGTGACGAGCCCCGGCGTGGCCCGGTTGCTCGCCGCTCAGACGGAGGCCCGGAGGCTGTGGATCTCCACCGAATTCCTGGCCGGACCGACGCTCGACAGTGCCGTGGAACGCCACGGCCCGTTCGACGAGCGCGCTCTGCGCCACCTGGCCCATTCGCTGGCCCACACCCTCTGCGACATCCACCGCGCCGGGCTGATCCACCGGGACATCAAGCCGTCCAACATCATCCTCACCAGGACCGGTCCACGCATCATCGACTTCGGAATCGCTCGGCCCGAGCACGGCCTCACGCTCACGACCACCGGGCAGGCACCCGCAACACCCGGGTACGGTGCGCCGGAACAGGTGCTCGGCCAGCGGGTGGATCCTTCGGCCGACGTGTTCTCGCTGGGCGCCGTTCTCGCCTACGCGGCCAGCGGGCGCCGCGTGTTCGACGGCGCGCACGTCGCGGCTGTGCAGTACGAGGTCGTCCACGGGCAGCCGCGACTCGACGCCGTACCTTGGCAGTTCCGCAGTCTCATCGAGCCCTGTCTGTCGAAAGCCCCTGGAAATCGCCCTCGGCCTGAGCACATTGCACAGGCGTTCGCCACTCGGCGCGGAGACGAAAAGAGTTGGCGCACCGGTGCCCTCGCTTCCGACATCAAGGAGCGCGAGACGGAAGTAAATCGCTTCGTGACAGCCGTCGGACCGCGAGCGGGACAACAGCCGTCGCGCCGCCGGTTCCTCGTCGCGTCGCTGTCGGCCGGAGGCGCGGTGCTGGCAGCAGCCGGCGGGACCACGGCCTGGTGGCTGAACCACATTGCGGGCGGGCCGGTTGCGATCCCACCGGACGCGGAGCCGGTGGCAAACCAGGAGTACGCCGACGGAAGGACCCCCCGGCCGCTGTGGGGGCCGCTGAATGTGGCGGCAGAAGGCCCGGTCCCGCCGCCGATCGCAATGCATGGGGTAGTGATCTTCAGCGCTCGTGACGGTGGCCTTGCTGCGCACAAGGCCGTAGACGGCGAGGAGGTGTGGAATCTATCTGAAGCGTCCGGCACAGCGGGCATGCTCCAACTATCAGAGACGCACTTCATCGCAGTGACGGACGGCGGCGAGGTGGCTTCCCTGGACGCCTCCACAGGAGAACAGCAATGGGCAGCGTCCGCGGAGGCGGTCCAGCTGCTCGCTCTGGACGAAACATGCGTCTATGTACTCACACGGGCCGAGGAGATCCGTGCCGTGGAGATCTCCGGGCGCAAGCCGTTGTGGACGGTGACTGCGCCGGAGGGCATGCAGTCTGCCGACCGGCCGCTCGCCGCGGCCGGTGCCGAGCGCCTTGTCGTCTCGGGTTCGAACGGAGTCGTGATCGCCCTGAGCACGGACACCGGACGTGAAGTCTGGCGGCGTAGCCAAGGGTTCGGGCCGGCCATGCCGGCCATCGACCGGTCCAGTGTGTATCTCGGAGGCAGAGAACTCGCCGCCCTGATGGTGGCGGACGGCACGGAGCGATGGACCGTCTCTGGCTACACCTCCTCCGCCGCGGACGGATGGGGCGCGCCGTGGGTCAAGGAGCTGAATGTCTGTGCCATCGTCGGCGGCAGGCCGCAAGCGGTGCGCATGTCCAATGGAGACACGGACTTGATGGGGAACGACTCGATGGAAGCGGACGTGTTGAGCAGCCTTCCACCCGTGGCCGAGGGCAGAAGCCTCCTGGTCGACGGAGCTGAGGGGGTGTCGGTCTTCTACGACCCTCCCTCCAGGCGTGCCTGGGTCTACAAGTCCGACACAGGGGCGCCGACCGTGATGGCGGGTGCCGGCCGTCGGGTGTTCCTCGTGAGCGACGGAAACGTGACCGCTGTGCCTGTCCTGTAGGGGGCGCGCCCTGGCTTCAGCCTCGACGTGCCCGGACGACGGGAATGCCGATCGCGGCTCCGATGAGCAGCGCCGCGGCCACCCCCAGACCGATCCAGAGGCCCGAATTGCTTTCGTCCTCGGACGCAGGAGCGGCCACGGCCGGTTGTTCCTTGCTGTCCTCGCTTCCTGCAGCAGGCTCCGAAGCATCGGGCGACGGCGCCGAGGACGGAGAGGCAGCCTCCGCCAGGTCGGGCAGCGGGTACTCGTTGGCAGGGCCAGGGTCTCCGGGCGACTTGAGCGCGATGCGCGGGCGGACGACGCCGTAACCGATCGAGTCGTTGCGCTTGTTGCCGCTCCGAGGACCGCCTGCGGTGTTGAGCATGACGCGCAGGACCTGGTTGTTGGTCCATTCCGGGTACTTGGACCAGATCAGGGCGGCGGAGGCGGAGGCGAGGGCGGTGGCATCACTCGTGCCGTTGGATACGCAGTAGCGACCCGGGCCGGCCTCCTTGCAGGCAGAGACGATGTCCACACCTGGCGCAACCAAGTCGACTTCCGGGCCGGTTGCCGACTCAGCCGTCTTGTTCACCTTCTTGTCCACGCTGCCGACTGCCACAACGCCAGGCACCGCTGCCGGATATTCGACGAATGAGGTTCCCGAGTTGCCCGCGGCGGCGAAAATAAGCTTGTTCTTGCCGAGGGCGTATTGCACAGCTTCCTCAACAACCTCGGACTGCATGACCCCGCCCAAGGAAATATTGATGACCTTGGCGGAGGAGTCTGCAGCGTAGCGGATGGCCGCTGCTTCTGCTCTCTCGGCGTCCATGCCCATTTGCTCGCCGTCCTCTTTCCAGAGGCGGATGGGCAGAATCTTGGCGCCGGGTGCAAGGCCGTAGCTTCCGCCACCCTTGCCGGTTCCGGCGATCAGAGCCGCCATGCCCGTCCCGTGGCCGTCGACGTCGTCGGCGTAAGTCCCGGATTCAGGGGAGAAGTCCCGCCCCTCCAGTACCTGACCGCGCAGATCAGGAAGACTTGGGTCCACTCCCGTGTCGATGACGGCGACCGTTACGCCCTCGCCGGTACTCGTCTTCCACATCTCATCGGCATTCATGGCGTCGAGGTGCCATTGCTTCGACCGAAGAGATTCCGCATGAGCGGGTGTAGCTGCGATGCCCACCAGCAGCAGTCCCAAAGTGGCCGATAGCGCTCGGCCAAGCCGAAGCTGTTGACGGCTGCTGGTGTTCATCCTCATCCTTCGCTCTACCTACTTCAGTCGATGACGGGTGGAACGACCCGCCGGGCGCCCTGCTGCCAGGTCTCGTCGTCCTCTGACAGGTAGTCGGGGCGCTCACCACGTTCGTCGTCCCGACGCCGACCACTGCTGTTGGTCCCCGCGCCCATCGCGCCCGTACGTCCTACTTGGCCTGATCCCGCCCCGCCGCCAGTGGGCGTACCACGCACCAGACCAGAACCACCTGCTGTGAACGGGCGGGCTCCTGCCTGACCCGCCTGGGGCGGGCGGCCACCGATTACGCCACCACTCTCCGAAGCCAGACGACGGCCGCTGAAAGCACCACTCTGTCCGGCCCCGGTGGGGCCGCCGGGCATCCCTGGCATGTGCCCCATGCCGCGTCCCATAGGTCCACGGGCGTTACCTTCACCGCCGATGACGTTGGTGCGCGGAATCCCGCCCGTCGGCCGACCGACGGAAGGTGCGACAGGGCGGCCACCCGTGATGCCGCTGTCTCGGGGCATTCTGGAATTGATGCCGCCACCACTCGGCGGCACGACGTTCCTCGCGTTCGGGAAGCCCTTGCCACCGCCCGGAGGCGCGGAGGCGGGCCCCACGGTCTTACCCATCTGCGTCGGCGGGATTCCCACAACTGGTGGAAGCACATTGGTTTCGGGCCGGCCGGTAGGAGACGGCCCAACGGGCGTCGGGGGAAGCTGTGTCTGAGGCGGCAGCGTGTCCAGGCTGTCGATTCCCATTTCCACAGGGCGCTCTTGCTTTGGCGCGATCACATCGGTCTGTACGACCGTGGTGGAGTCGGGTCGACCCCCCTTGACGTCAGGATTCGAGGCAGGCACATACTGGTCAGCCGTTCCGCGATCCATCCCGATGCTGCGATCGGCCGTGCCGCCGATGGACCGGCTGTTCCTGGGCTCAGGCGGCACGAATTCACCCGGCGGCGGCGGAAACGTCGGCGGCTCCGCTGCGCTGATCACGAACGTCGAGAACGAGTAGGACTGGGCCAGCTTGTTCATCTGCTGCACAGCCTGGGCGTGGTCCTCGGTCATCTTGGACCACGCCTCGCGCCGGATGTCCTCGGAGTCAGGGTCGTTGCGGTACTTGACGGCGGCGTCGTAGTTGGCTTGGGCAGTCGCGTCCTTCTCCGGGAGGTTGGCCTTCACCTCTCGGAGTGTCTGAGCCGCATTGCCGATCCACGTACCGCCGACAGCGCTGTACGTCCCGAGCTGGAGCGTCGCCTTCCATGCCTGGTCGCCCCATGTCTCCATGGCCTTGCCGGCTTCACCCTCCCAGCGGACGCCCTTGATGTACGCCCTGAGGTCTTCGCCGATCTCAGTGATCGTCTTCCCGGCGTCGGTCAGCTGGTCGGACAGATTCTTGAGCGTCTCCGGGTTCGCCGCCTTCACCATGGCGAGCATCTGTTCATGCGTCTTGGACTCGAAGTCGGTGGTTCCGAAAAAGAGACCCAGGATTCCCAGCGGAGGCATGACCACTCCGCCGCCCTCGCTCGGTTCAGCCATTATTCTTCCCCACCCTTCCCCGTGCCTTCATGTCTGCCGACATCAGAAGTCCGTGCCGCCCGAGGAGTCGCCCTGGCCGGCCTCGTCCTTCGGCTTTTCGTCCTTGGGCTTCTCAGCCTCGCGTCGTTCCTGCTCGCGCCGATCGACGGCTGCTTGAGCGTCGGCACTAATGCGCCGCATGCGCTCTTTGATGTCGTCGTCGATGTTCTGATAGCCCTTTGACGACCCATCCACCGCGATGCCCAGGCCTTCGATCTGACCAGCGAGCCCCTTGGACAGGTTCTTGAGCTCTGCGTGCACCCGCTGATAGATACCGAAAAGCGCCTTGGCCTCGCTGAAGCCCGTGCCCATGTCTCCTTCGGGAATCTCTCCGTCAGCGAGCTTCCCCGGTGCCGCCGGTGACCCCTCGAGCCGCAGAAGGAGCTTGTCCACCCGCCCCTTGAACGCGGCGAGTTCCCCGGCATCGACATCCAGGTCCTTGCCGCTGCCACCCCCGCTCGGCGCACTCGGCCTCGGTACCGGCGGGCCGTACACCGGCCGCCCCGTCCCGTCGTCCTCCGCCACGAATGCCTCCCCGTTTACACACGTCTGCAGGGATCACTCTACCGAGTGGGCATGACACAGCGCACCCCTGGATTGCACTAGCAACCCGCCGACTACGTCACGAGTTTGGAACAGCCACCGCCGCCTGCGGCCGGATCGGGAGGCGGTTGATCGGGCGGCCCGTCGCCGCGCGGACCGCGGAAGCGACCGCGGCCGGGGACGTGACCACCGGCGCGGCGCTCGCGGGCTTGGCCCCGAAGGGGGCCACCACGTCGCGTTCCTCGACGAGTTTCACGATGCGAATGTCCGGCGCGTCCAGGGCCGTCGGGAGGGCGTAGCCGGTGAGGTCGGGGTGGCGGATCACGCCGCGGGCCGTGCGGAGGTTCTCCGTGAGGGCCGCGCCGACGCCCTGGGTGACGCCGGCCTCTATGCGGGTGGCCAGCTGCGCGGGGTTGAGGACGCGGCCGACGTCCTGCGCCACCGCCATCTCGACCACGCGGACCGAGCCCAGCTCGATGTCGACGTCCACCACCGCGCGGATCGCGCAGAACGCCAGGCCCACGAAGGCGTCGCCCTGGCCCGACTCGTCGAGCGGCTCTGTGGGGTGAGGGCGGCACTGGGCGGTGGCCCAGAGTTCCTTGCCGTCCATGGCCTCCGTGACCGTCGTCGACAGGACACCGTCGTACGACGTGATCTTGCCGTCGGTGATCTGGAGCAGTTCGGTGGACATGCCGAACTTGTGGGCCAGCGGCTGGAGAAGCTGTGTGCGGACCATCTTCGCGGCGCGTTCGACCGCGCCGCCCGACACCCAGGTGTGGCGGCCGTGGGCGGCGGGGCCGGCCGGTGGCTGGTCGGTGTCCACGGAGGCGACGCGGACGTCGTCGATGCCCAGGGTCTCCTGGACGATCTGCCGGGCGAGCGTCGTGAATCCGGAGCCCGTCTCGACAGCCGCGCAGATGACCGTGGCGACTCCGTCGTGGACCTTGACCGTGGCCGTGGAGACCTCGTCGGTGCCTTCCGCGCCGAGCATGTGGACCATGCCGAGGGCGTAGCCGACGCCGCGGCGTACCGCGCCCGGTTCGCCGGCTCCTTCGGGGCCGCCCGGGAGGAGCCAGTCGTCCTCCGGGGAGTCCTTGGGGAGGGGCGGCAGCGGGAAGTCCCGTACGGCCTGGAGCAGTTCGGCGACGGGCGCCGGGCAGGTGACGGTCTGGCCGGTGGGCAGGATGTCGCCGGTGGCGAGAACGTTGCGCAGGCGGATCTCGGTCTGGTCCAGGCCGAGTTTCGCGGCGAGCTTGTCCATCTGCGCCTCGTACGCGGCGCAGACCTGCATCGCTCCCTCGCCCCGTACATGGCCGGAGGGCGGGTTGTTCGTGCGTACCGCCCAGCCCTCGATGTGGGCGTGCGGGACGACGTACGGTCCGCAGGCGAACGCTACGGCGGCGGCCAGCGACTCGGAGGAGGCGTCGGCGTACGCGCCCGCGTCGAGCAGCAGCTGCGCCTCGACCTTGACGAGGTGGCCCTCCGCGTCAGCGTGATGCCGGTAGCGCAGCAGCGTCGGGTGGCGGTGGGCGTGGCCGAGGAAGGACTCCTCGCGGGTGGCGGCGAGTTTGACCGGGCAGCCGGTACGCAGGGCGAGCAGTCCGAGGGGCAGCTGGAAGCCCGGGTCCTCGCGGTCGCCCGTCGCACCCGGTACGCCGGTGACGACGACCTTGACGCGTTCCGGTTCGAGGCCGAAGCAGGCCGCGGCGAGGTCGCGGTCCGTGTGCGGGTCGGTGGACGCCACGTAGAGCTCGACGCCGCCGTCGGGACGGGGCACGGCGAGGCCGGCCTCGGCGCCGATGGGTGCCGGGTCCTGGCGGCCGATGCGGTACAGGCCCTCGACGATCACGTCGCCCGTCGCGTCCGGGTCGCCGTAGCGGAGCGGGATGTGGCGGATGAGGTTGCCGTCGGGGTGCAGAGGTTCGGCGGCGAAGGCCTTCTCGGGGTCGGTGACCGGCTCGAGGACCTCGTACTCCACCGCGATGGCCGCCGCCGCGAGGCGGGCCGTGTCGGGGTGGTCGGCGGCGACCGCGGCGATCGCCTCGCCGTGGTGGCGGACGATCTCGGACGCGAAGACGGGCCGGTCGGCGATGCGCCTGCCGTACGCACCGTCCCCGGGAATGTCCTGGTGGGTGATCACGGCGTGTACGCCCGGCATCTCGACGGCCGCGGACGTGTCCACGGACACGATGCGGGCGTGCGGGTGCGGCGAGCGCAGCAGCGCCGCCCACAGCAGGCCCTCTGCCCACAGGTCGGAGGCGTAGGGGAACGTGCCCTCGCTCTTGGCGCGGGTGTCGGCGGCGGGGAGCGACGCGCCGAGGCCGTGGGCCGGAGCCTCCGGCCGGGGGCTGTCGACCGGCTGCGGCATCGCAGTGGTGGCCGCGTCGTTGCTCACGCCATGCCTCCGTCGTGCGGGTGAATCTGCACACTACCTGCGCCGGGTGCCGCCTGGTGCGGGATGCGGGCTTCGTCACCGGCCTCCGCCTCCTCGGCGGCGGCGGTGGCGCTCGCCGCGCGTTCGGCGACCACCTCGCGCACGGCGTCGAGGACGCCGCGGTAGCCGGAGCAGCGGCAGAGGTTGCCGCACAGGGCCTGGCGGGTCTCCAGTTCCGTGGGGGCGTGGTTGCCCTCGAGGAGGTCGTGGACGGTCATCGCCATACCGGGGATGCAGAAGCCGCACTGGACGGCGCCGCACGCCGCCAGCGCCCGCTGGACGTCGGAGGGTTCGCCGTCGGTGGCGAGGCCTTCGACCGTGCGCACCTCGGAGCCGGCGGCGGTCGCCGCGGGAACCAGGCAGGAGGCGACGAGCCGGCCGTCGACCTGCACGTTGCAGGCGCCGCATTCGCCCTGGGAGCAGCCGTCCTTGGCGCCCGCGAGGCCGAGGCGCTCGCGCAGGACGTAGAGCAGTGACTCGCCTATCCAGGCGTCGCTGACCGGGCGGTCCGTGCCGTTGACGCGCAGGACGTACGAGGTGGGCGGGTGCTCCTCGGTCCCGGCGGGCGCCACGGGCTCATCGGCCGGGGCGGGGTCGGCCGGCACGGCCTCGGCGTCGGCTGCTGCTTCGGTGTCGGCTCCGGCCTCGGCCTGGGGTCCGGCCACCGGCTCGGGCTCGGATCCCGATTCCGATCGGGATCCGGCCTCGGGCCGAGACGGGTGTTCGACCTCGGCCTCGGCCCCGGCGGACGTCTCGCCCGGCTCCCGCACCGTGGCGGCGGGCTCCGCGGCCTGGACCGGTCCGGTCACCGCCACGTCCTCCGCGGCGTCCTCCTCAGCGGCCACAGACTCCGGCCCGGACCCGCCCGGCTCCTCCGCCCGCTGCGACTCGTCCGCCGCCCAGGGCGCGGAGGCGCCGCCCGGCAGCGTCGCCCAGGGCGCCGGCGCGCCTCCGGGGAGCGTCGCGGACGGGGTCGCATTGCCCCAGGGCGCGTCGGCGCCGGGCGGTAGCGGGAACTCGCCGGAGTCGGAATCGGACGCCGCAGCGGGCTCCGCCTCCTGCGCCTCCGCGAACTCGGAGAACTGTGGGAACTGGGGGAAGTGCGAGGCCGCCTGCGGCCCTTGGGCATCCGGAGCACCCTGGAACGCATGGGGCTCCGCGGACTGCCCTGACTCACGGGCCTCATAGGCCTCGCGCGCACCATGCGCACCGGGGACATCCTGCACATCGCGCGCATCCTGAAAGCCCTGGGCGCCATGAGCCTCGTGGGTGCCATGGGCGTCGTGGGAGTCATGGGCGTTGTGCGTCTCGTGGACGTCCTGAGACTCGTGGAAGGCCCACTGCCCCGTCTCGTTCACGTTCACGTTCGTGTTCGCGTCGGACGCGCCGTCCGCCCCCTGCCCGGCAGGCTCCGGCCACGGCGTCGCCCAGCCGCCGGCCGCCGTCGGGTCCGTACCCGCGGCAGGCGTCAGCGGCCTGATCATCGGCGGTACGTAGCCGTGCCCCGGCGCCTCGAGCGGGGCGGAGTCGGAGGTGGTGAACTCCTGCGGCAGCTGGAAGAAGGCCGTGGCCTCGCCGTCGTACTCGCCGCCCTGCGGCGTGGGCTGCCAGCCGCCGCCCTGGTCCCCGTACGAGCCGTACGAATCACCGTAGGAACCCTGCGGCGGCTCGTGCCGGCCGTACGCCTCCCCGTGCTCGGGCTGCCCATAAGGCTGCCCCTGCTCGTACTGCCCGTACGACTCGCCCTGTTCGTACTGCCCGTACGGCTCCGCATCACCGTGCTGCCCGTACGACTCGCCGTGACCGTGCTGCTCGTACGGTCCCCCCTGGCCGTGCTGCCGGCCGTAGGGATCCCGCTGGTCCTGACCGTCGTACCGGTCGCCGTCGCGATCGGGCTCGAAGCCCTCCGGGAGCTCCTGGAACTCCGGCGGAAGGCCGTGCGGGTTGTTCTCGTTGCTCACGACAGCGCCCTCCCCAGTGCCCGTCGGGCCAGCGCGGCGACAGTGCGCCGCAGATGCAGTACGGCCGGCGACAGCACCGGTTGCTCCTCGCCCTCGGGCGCCGGAGCAGGGTCGGGGATGCACGCCGCGGCGACGTACTCGCCGAACGCCGTCAGCGCCTCGCCCTCGAGGCCCCGCTCGCCGTCCCAGTCGATGAGCGAGCCGATCCACCGCTCGGCCTCGAGCGGCCGCAGCGGCATGGGCGCGATGGCGCCCACCGCGCAGCGCACACCGCGCCGGGCCGGGTCGAGGACGAGGGCCACGGAGGCCGTGGCGCGGCCCGGGCCGGTGCGGCCGGTCGCCTTCAGGAAGACCTGCGGGGCGTGCAGGAGGGGTACGCGTACGAAGCCGATCAGTTCGGCCGGGCCGAGCATCTCCCGGCCGGCCAGCAGGTGCGACACGGGGATCTCGCGGCGGGCGCCGCCCGGGCCGGCGATCACCAGGTCGGCCTCGAGGGCGGCCAGCACCGGCAGGCTGTCGCCGGTGGGCGCGGAGCTGGCGATGTTGCCGCCGAGGGTGCCCGCGTTGCGGATCTGGGGCGGCCCGGCCGCACGCGCGGACGCGGCGAGGGCGGGGATGAGGGCGGCGAAGTCGGGCCGGCCCATCCGGGCGTGGGTGAGGCCGGCGCCGAGCAGGGCGTGCCCGTCCTGGTAGCGCCAGCCGCGGATCTCGCTGATGCGGCCGAGGCCGACGAGGCCCGCGGGGCGGAGCTGGCCCTTGTTGACCGCGGCCATGAGGTCGGTGCCGCCGGCGACGGGGACGGCGGCGGGCATGGCGCTGAGCGCCGCCACGGCCTCGTCGAGCGAGGCCGGCAGCGTCACCGACTGTGCCGTTCGCGGTGCGTGCGTGGTCACCAAGCTGCCCCTTCCCGGTGTCCCGGCTGTCCCGCCTGTGTTGCCGTACCGTACGTGCTCACAGGCCGGACGTGGCAACTCTGGCACATCTTCCGGGCGGACCGTCGGGAGGGTCCGCGAAGGGCACATCCGCCCCACACGTGCGGACCCGCGACAATCGTCCGGTTTCGTACTCCCGTACCGCCGCGGGCGGATTGCCGTTCTTCAGCGGCGCTTGTACGCCTTTCTCCTTGCCGTGCCACTCTCCTACCGTCTCAGGGCCGGGGCCGCCGGGAGGCGGCCTCCGGCCGGGCTCACACGTTCGGGGGCACACCGTCGATCGGACGTCCGGCGACGCCGGGGCGACGCTGCCACGGCAACGGGCCGCCGGGGGGCCGGTAGTGGACCCCGAGCGCGTCAAGGCGCGCGTAGTGGGCGGTCATTCGGCGTTCGAAGTCCGCGAAGTCGCGCTCCGCGGACGGGGGCAGCGTGGACCAGGCGACCTCGGCGAACGCGGCAAGTCGCGGGAAGACCTGGTAGTCGACGCGGGCGCTGTCCTGCATCACCTCGGTCCAGACGTTCGCCTGGGTGCCCAGTACGTGCCGGGCGGCCTCCGGGGCGAGCGCCGGTGGTACGGGCTCGAAGCGGTAGACGTCCTCGAGGGTGCGTACGTAGCCGATGGGCATGGGCTCGTCGTCGCCGGCGGCCTGCCGGTGGTCCAGGTACACCTGCTGCTCCGGGCACATGACGACGTCGTGGCCGGCCTCCGCGGCGGCGATGCCGCCGCGGTATCCGCGCCAGGAGGAGACGGCCGCGCCGGGCGCCAGACCCCCTTCGAGGATCTCGTCCCAGCCGATGAGGCGGCGGCCACGGTCGGTGAGCCAGCGGTCGAAGTGCCGGACGAACCACGACTGGAGCTCGTCCTCGTCGGCCAGGCCCTGTTCCTTGATGCGTGCCTGGGCGGCGGCCGACGCCTTCCACTGGTCCTTGGGGCATTCGTCGCCGCCGATGTGCACGAAGGTGGACGGGAAGAGACCGAGGACCTCCTCGAGCACGCCCTCGTAGAAGCGGAGGGTGGTGTCGGTGGGGGCGAGTACGTTGGGGTTGATGCCCCAGTTGTCCCAGACGGTCAGGGAGGCCGTGTCGATGACGTCGGTGTTGCCCAGTTCCGGATACGCGGCGATGGCGGCCTGCGAGTGCCCGGGGATGTCGATCTCGGGGACGACGGTGATGTGCCGTTCGGCGGCGTAGGCGACGATCTCCCGAATGTCGTCCTGGGTGTAGTAACCGCCGTGGGGGGCCTCGTCCCAGAGCGGTGAGGCCCGGTGCCCGTATTTGGTCCGCGACCGCCAGGCGCCCACCTCGGTCAGCCTCGGGTGGCGCTTGATCTCGATGCGCCAGCCCTGGTCGTCGGTGAGGTGGAAGTGGAAGACGTTGAGCTTGTGCGCGGCGAGCAGGTCGAGGTAGCGCAGCACGCCCTCCTTGGGCATGAAGTGCCGTGACACGTCGAGCATGAGGCCGCGCCAGGAGAACCGGGGCGCGTCCTCCACAACGGTGTACGGCACCTCCCAGCGCCCGTCCGTCGCCACGGGCGCCTTGCGGTACGCCTCGGGCCCAAGGAGCTGACGGAGCGTCTGCACGCCCCAGAACACTCCGGCGGCTCCGCCGCCGTGGACGGTGATGCCGTCGCCGTCGACGTACAGCTTGTAGCCCTCGGGACCGAGATGCCCGGCGTCCGCGGTGTCGACGCGCAGTCGGATCGTTTCTCCGTCATCACCGGCTCCGGATGCCAATGGCAGCCCGGTGGCCGCGCCTACAGTACGGCGCAGCCATCGCGCGGCCGCCTCCGTGCCGGGGCCCGCGTCCACGACGGTCGACTCGTCCAGGACGAAGCCGCCTGCGGCCGGGATGGAGCGCACGACGCGCGGCGCCGGGATCAGGTTTGTGGAAGTCATCGCGTCAGTCCTTCACCGCGCCGCCCAGGCCGGAGACCAGACGTCGCTGAACGAGTACGAAGAAGACGAGCACCGGCACGGTCATCACGGTAGAGGCCGCCATGATCCCGCCCCAGTCGTTCTCGTCCGGCTTGAAGAAGACCAGCAGCGCCATCGGCAGCGTCGACTGCGAGGTGTCGCTGATGATGAACGACTTGGCGAACAGGAAGTCGTTCCAGGTCGAGATGAACGAGAACACGCTCGTCGCCACCAGCCCGGGGAAGACCAGCGGAAAGAGGATCTGCCACAGGAAGCGCGCGCGGCTCGCTCCGTCGATGTAAGCCGCCTCCTCCAGCGCCTCCGGAACGGCCTTGACGAAGCCGCGCAGCATCCAGATCGCGAACGGCAGCGAGAAGGCGATGTGCGGCAGGATCAGCGAGCCGAGGGTGTTGAGCTGTCCGAAGTCGCGCATCAGGAAGAACAGCGGAATCGTCAGCGCCTCGATCGGAACCATCTGCGCCACCAGGAACATGATGAGCAGCGTCGTACGGAACCTGAAACGGAAGCGGGTGACGGCGGTGGCGGCCAGGAAGGCGATCAGCGCGGAGGCGACGACGACCGTGCCGGCGACGATCAGGCTGTTGACGAAATACCGGCCGAATTCCTCCTGTTGGAAGACCCGGCGGAACGAGTCGAGCGACGGGGAAAGGGTCCACGGCTTCGCGTCCGTCGACTGGATCTCCCCGGCGGGTTTGAAGGCGGAGAGGACCATCCAGTACAGCGGGAAGGCGACGACGATCGCGATGACCAGCGCCGCGGCCTCCGCCAGCAGCCGCCCGGGGCGCCGCACCCTCAGCGGCGCGGGAATCAGGCTCATATCTCTTCTCCCTCACGGCGCAGCAGCCGCAGATACACGAGCGTGACCGCCAGCAGAATCAGCAGCATGACGACGCCGATCGCGGAGCCCAGGCTGTACTGGGAGGACGCGAAGGCCTTCTGATAGGCGTACACATTGAGCACGAGATTCTGTCCGGCGATGCCTCCGCCGTTCGTCATCACATAGATCTGGGTGAAGACCTTGAAGTCCCAGATGACCGACTGGATGGTGACGACCACGAGAATGGGCCGGAGCATCGGCGCCGTGACGGACCGCCAGATGCGCCATTGCGAGGCGCCGTCCAGCGAGGCCGCCTCGAGCACCTCTCCCGGAATGGCCTTGATGCCCGCGTACACGGTGACCATCACGAACGGGAAGGAGCACCACACGACTTCGAACATGACGAGGGCGAAGGCGCTGACGCGCCCGTACGTCCAGGAGAAGTCGCCCAGTCCCAGCATCCGGTTCACGGGGCCGTAGTCGGGGTCGAAGAGGAAGACCCACACGGTGGAGCCGGTGATGGCCGGGGTCGCCCAGGCACCGAGCGCCGCCAGCATCAGGGCGAGCCGCGGCAGGGCGCGTACGCGGGTCAGCAGGACGGCCAGGGCGCAGCCGACGGCGAGTGTGGAGACCACGCACGCGGCCGCGAAGAGCACCGTTGCGAGGAGCACCTGCCAGAACTGGCTGTCTGCGAAGAGCGTCCGGTAGTTGCCGAGGCCCTGGAAGGTGGTCGGTTCACCGCCGCTGACCTGTGCCTGTGTGTATTCCAGGAAGGAGATCAGGCCGAGCTGGTAGATCGGGTAGACGAGCAGTCCGGCGAGCACCACGAGGGCGGGTGCGAGATAGAGCCAGGGCGTCCGGGCCCCGCTGCGCCGTGCGGGCCGGGCCGGGGGCGCGGTCGTGTCCGGCGGGCGTGGCCGTGGCCCCGCCGGGGGCACCGCGCGCGGCGCCCCGGGGTGGTTGGGCAAGGGGGTGAGCCCGCGGGGGGGGGCGCG